>NZ_LMRM01000064.1:0-266649 GCF_001426045.1 Methylobacterium sp. Leaf94 | reverse complement strand
TCGCTTCTGCCTGCGGCCGGCCCGACGACGGGGGCGGTTGTGGAGGGGGCGGACGTGTCCACGAGCGAGGGGACGTTCGCCCGCTACGAGATCGTGGACCTGTCGGCGGCCACGATCGAGGCGCTGCGCGGGCGKGCGCTGGACAGCCTGCTGGCCTCCTTCGGGGACCGGCGCCCCTCCCTCGAGCCCGTGATCGGGGTGGGCGACTACGTGGCCGTCTCGGTCTGGGAGGCCGGCTCGGGCGGGTTGTTCTCCGGGCCCCTGGTGGCCGACCGCTTCTCGGCCGGCTCCAAGTCCGCCCTCATCCCCGAGCAGGTGGTGCCCCGCGACGGGGCCATCAGCGTGCCCTATGCCGGGCGCATCCAGGTGGCCGGGCGCCGGCCCCAGGACGTGCAGGCCCTGATCGARACCGAGCTCGCCGGCAAGGCGATCCAGCCCCAGGTGCTGGTCTCGGTCACCAAGGCGGTGTCCCAGACGGTGACCGTCACCGGCGAGGTCGTGGCCGGGGCCCGGGTGCCGCTCTCGGGCAAGGGSGACCGCCTGCTCGACGTGGTCGCCACCGCCGGGGGCGTGCGCGCGCCGGTCAACGAGACCTTCGTGCGGCTCTCGCGGGGCCAGCAGACCGCCACGGTGCCGCTGACCACGGTGGTGTCGAACCCGGTCGAGAACATCTTCCTGCGCCCGGGCGACACCCTGACCCTGGTGCGCGATCCCCAGACCTTCCTGGCGGTGGGCGCGCTGGGCAACTCCACCGAGATCCCGTTCCAGGCCGAGGGCATCACCCTGGCCCAGGCGCTGGCCAAGGCGCGCGGCCTGTCCGACTTCCAGGCCGATCCCTCGGGCACCTTCATCTTCCGCTTCGAGCCGGCCGCGGTGGTGCGGCGYCTGAAGCCGGGCAGYCCCCTGCTGGGCACGCCCCTGGTSCCGGTGGTCTACCGGATCAACATGCGCGACCCCAACAGCCTGTTCCTGACCCAGGCCTTCCGCATGCGCAACCGCGACCTCGTCTACGTCTCCAACGCCCCCTTCACCGAGGTCCANGATCAACATGCGCGACCCCAACAGCCTGTTCCTGACCCAGGCCTTCCGCATGCGCAACCGCGACCTCGTCTACGTCTCCAACGCCCCCTTCACCGAGGTCCAAAAGGTCCTCTCCGTCTTCTCAACCGTCACCGCACCGGTCTCGGCGGCGGCGTCGGTCTACAGCGTCTCGCGCTGACACGAAAAAGGGGGCGCTCGCTGCGCCCCCTCCCTTCGTTCACCGACGTACCTGATCCTAGAAGTAGGACTTCAGCGTGCCGCGGCGGCGGACGTCCAGCGTGGCGCAGTGGAACGAACCACCGAACGGGCCGTAGGACAAGAACGGCGCCGGGATCGGATCGAACCCCCAATCCTTGAGCGCCTTGATCAGTGTCGGCTGGCTCGCGTCGACGACGATCTTCTTCTCGTCGAGCGCCAGGACGTTGATCGACGTCCAGGGCGAGCACATCGAGATCTTGCTCATGAAGCCCTCGACGGGATCGGGCCGGGGCGCGATCAGCACGTCCCACTTCTTCAGGACGGCGGGCAGCTTCTCGACGTCGATGTAGTCCGGGTTGACCAGCACCTTGCCGGGCGCCAGCGGCATGAACGACGAGTCGATGTGCATCGGCTGCGGGCAGCGGCTCTCGATCTCATGGACCCGGAAGCCGGAGCCGAGGTGGCGGCGCAGCCACTCGATGCCCATCAGGTTGGTCACGTTGGAGCGCGTCACGAAGATGTCGCGGCCGCAGCGCACGAAATCGGCTGCGTCGAAGACCGGCTCGAACTCATTGACGGTGAACTGCATCGCTTCGCCGGCCTTCAGGTTCGGCACCCGGTAGTCGTAGTTGTAGAGTTCGTCCGTGAGCTGCGGCCGGGGCGCCGAGGTCCAGCGCGCACCGTTCCGGAAGTACTCCTTGAACAGCGAGCGGTAGGCATCACCCTCGAAGTAGCGCGAGCGCCAGCACATCGGGCTCTCGATGATCTCGTCGCCGATCACGAGGTACGGATCGCGTGGGCAGGCGACGCAGAAGCCGCGGGAGGACCAGCGCGGCGCCTTGTACTTCCGCGAGAAGTCGAGCGAGTCGGGACGGCGGATCTTCACGCCCTCGCCGGCCAGGATCGAGATGAAGTTGTCGAGCTCCTTCTGCGCGAGCGTCTTCATGAACTTCGGGTACCGGAACCCGGACGCGAAGCGATAGAACGGCTGTGCCGCTCGCGGAAGGTTGAAGATGACCGTCAGGTGGTGTGTCGGAATGGTCGCACCGTCGAGACTTCCGACGATGACCTCCTCCAGCGGGTCCCACTCGTTCCAGGCCATGACCGGAGAGCTCGGCGCAGGATCGCGGGTCGCCCCGTAGGCGCTTCCGGCGTAGCGCTCCACCTGCGCGTCGTCGTGCACGACCTCACCGGTCGTGATGTGTGATTCGCGGTCCATCGAATTCCGTTCCCCTGTCCGCCCCGACGGCTGATTCTCGGGCCTTCCGCCCTGTGCCGCTTTGGTTCTGACTGTGTCTCCGGGGTGATAGACAACGGTTCCCAAAGCTGCAACTTCCGGAGACGTTCACCGTTTCCGACGGTTTTTTCCGGTCGGAAACACGGCGGATCTAAGCTGCGATTCGCTGTGCTGCTGGCCGAAAGGGGCCCATGAAACGTCTCACGACATTGGCCCTGATCGCCGGTCTCTGCACGGTCGTCGGCCTGTTCCTGTCCTCGGGACTGGAAGACGTCGCGGCTGCTGTGGTCAGCGCCGGTTGGGGTGCCCTGATCGTGGTCGTCGCACGCGCCGTCGCGGTGGCCTGGGCCGGCCTCGGCTGGTTCGTGATCTTTCCGGCAGCGGCGCGCCCGACGCTCTGGGACTGCATGACCCTGCGCTTCGTGCGTGAGGGCATCAACACGCTCCTCCCCGTGGCCCAGGTCGGCGGCGATTTCGTCGGTGCCCGGCTCCTAACCAAGCGCGGTGTGCCCGGCGGAATCGCGGGCGCCAGCATGTTCGTCGACCTGATGACCCAGGCGGTCACCCAGTTCCTGTTCACCGTCGCGGGCGTCCTGCTCCTGGTCTGGATCGCCGGCGATGGTCCGATCGTCCGGACGGTGGCAGGCGGTCTCGCCCTCGCGGCGCCCGCTCTCGGCGCTTTCTACCTGATCCAGCGCCGGAGCGGCCATCAGGTCATCCAGGCCCTGGTCAGCCGCTTCGCCGGCTCGCGCGAATGGCGGGCCCTCGGCGCCATCGACGTACTCTACGACAGCCTGAAGCGTCTATACGGCAACCGCGGCCGCGTCGCCGGTGGCCTCGGCATCCACCTGATCGGCTGGTTCATCGGCACGGTCGAGGTCTATGTCGCCCTGCATTTCATGGGCTATCCGGTCAGCATCGTCGAGGCGGTGGTGATCGAGAGCCTCGCCCAGGCGGTTCGCGGCGCGGCCTTCGCGGTCCCGGGCGCCCTCGGCGCCCAGGAGGGCGGCCTCATCGCGCTCTGCGCCATCTTCGGCATCCCCGCTGAGGCGGCCCTGGCGCTGTCCCTGGTCAAGCGTCTCGCCGACCTTCTGGTGGGTGTTCCCGGCCTCTTCGCCTGGCATGCGCTGGAGGGCACCCAGGCCGTCGAGCCGGTGGCGGCGGAGGCGCGGGCCGAACCCGCCCTGCGGCACGACCTTCTCGTCCCGGTGCTCGCCAATGACTTCGGCAGCCGCGCTCGCGCCGAGGCCGATCTGGGAGATCTCAAGAAGTGCGCCTAAATCGCGTCGTTCTCGCAGCCCTCCTCTTCGGCCTGCTGCACCTGAGCCCGACCGCGCGCGCGGCGGACGATGCCGCGGTGGAGTCGATCAGCAAGGTCTATACGATCTTCGAAGCGGCCCTGAAGGAGGCTCCGAAGGATGTCGGGGCGCGTGCGGCCAGCATCGGTCCCACCCTGAGCGAGACCTTCGATTTCCCGGCCATGATCCGCCTGGCTGCCGGACCGAAGTGGAAGACCTTCACGCCGGAGCAGCAGGGCGCGCTGACCGAGGCCTTCGGCCGATACTTCACCGCGACCTATGCCACACGACTCGCGCAGGCGGCCGGCGGCAAGTTCACGGTGAAACCGCAGAGCGAAGCGCGGGGTGCCAACCGCGTCGTCCAGACCGAAGTCGCCAACAAGGACGGCGACACCTCCCAGGTCGATTTCCTGGTCGGTTCCGGCAACCGGGTGCAGGACGTCTATCTCAACGGTAACGTCAGCGAAGTGGCGAGCCTGCGCGGCAGTTTCACCGAGCCGCTGAAGATCGGCGGTGCGGACGGCCTCCTCACATTCATGCGCGATCGCACCACGGGAATGCTCGCCGTCAAACCAGCGCCTTAGAGTCGGGTGAAACACGCCGGACTTTGTTCCTCTCCCCGCCTTCGACGATTCGCGCCGCTCGCTACCGCGGCACTCTCACGAGACCCGTGACCGAGCGATGCCCTTCATGGACCTGACCTGGCTCTCGCACCTTCTGCCGCTGATCGCCCTGGTCGGCTGCTTCTACGGCCTGGCGGCGGCTGCCCTGGCCACCCGGTTCGCGCAGAAGCCCGAGCCGAAGCTCGGATCTACGGTCCCGACGGTCACGATCCTCAAGCCCCTCTGCGGGATCGAGCCGAACCTCTACGAGAATCTCGAGACGTTCTGCCAACAGGCCTATCCGGCGCCGGTCCAGATCGTGTTCGGTGTCCAGAACGCCGCCGATCCGGCGATCCCGGTGGTCCGCCGGTTGCAGGCCACCTATCCGGCGGCTCGCCTGGATCTTGTGATCGACGCCCGCCAACACGGTTCGAACCGCAAGGTCTCGAATCTGATCAACATGTCGGCCCGCATCGCCCATGACGTCGTCGTCCTCGCCGACAGCGACATGGTTGTGAAGCCGGATTACCTCGCCCGCATCGTCGCTGCGCTGGGCCAGCCGGGCGTCAACGGCGTCACCTGCCTCTATCACGGTGTACCGGCGCATCGGGGCATCTGGGCCCACCTCTCTGCGCTCGCCATCGATGTCCAGTTCCTCCCCAACGTGGTGATGGGGACGTCCCTCGGCCTTGCCAACCCGTGCTTCGGCTCGACCATCGCCTTCAGCACGAAGGCGCTGGCGGCGATCGGCGGCTTCGAGGCGTTTCGGGACGATCTCGCGGACGATTATGCCATCGGCGAGGCCCTGCGCGCGCAGGGCGGCCTCGTGGCGATCCCGAGCTTCAGCATCGGGCACACCTGCGTCGATACCGACCTGGCGAGCCTGTGGAGCCACGAACTGCGTTGGAACCGCACCATCCGAAACGTCGATCCGGCCGGATACGCCGGTTCGTTCGTCACGCACGCCTTTCCGCTGGCCCTGATCGGCGCGCTGATTCCCGGGGCTGGCACCACTGCCCTCGCGGTCGCCGCCTTCGCGCTCGCCTGCCGCATCGTCCTCTGCGTCCGGCTGGAACGTGCCTTCGGCCTCGCCGCGCACCCCTACTGGCTGTTGCCGATACGTGACATCCTCTCCTTCATGAACTTCACCTGGAGCTTCGTCTCAGGTGCGGTGACATGGAAGGGCCACGATTATCGCGTGGTTGCAGACGGTACCTTGATCCCGGAGACGACGCTCGGCCGCGATGCTGGTGCATCGTCGCTCTGACCTTCGCCTCGACCCTCGTTTCATCTTTCCCCTGATCTCGCTGAGGCCTTGAACCCCATGCGCACCCTCTTCCTGCAGGCCCCCACCTTCGACGGCTTCGATGGCGGCGCCGGCTCCCGCTACCAGGCCAAGCGCGAGATCAAGTCGTTCTGGTATCCGACCTGGCTCGCTCAGCCGGCCGCTCTGGTGCCGAACTCGAAGCTGATCGACGCCCCGCCGCACAACATCAAACTCGACGAAATCGTCGCGCAGGCGCACGATTTCGATCTCGTGGTGCTTCACACCTCGGTTCCGTCGTTCAAGTCGGATGTGAAGACCGTCGAGGCGCTGAAGGCTGCCAACCCGAAGCTCATCGCCGGCCTGATCGGCGCGAAGGTGGCGGTGGACGCCGCCGGCTCCATGGCGCAGGCCCCCTGCATCGATTTCTGTGCCCGCAACGAGTTCGACTTCACCGTCAAGGAAGTCGCCGACGGCACCCCGATGTCCGAGATCAAGGGCTTGTCCTATCGTGATGCCAATGGCGTCGTGGTCCATAACGAGGACCGCGAGATCATGACGGACATGGATCAGCTGCCGTTCGTGACGTCGGTCTACAAGCGCGACCTCGAGATGGAGAAGTACTTCATCGGTTACCTGAAGCACCCCTACATTTCGTTCTATTCGGGCCGTGGCTGCAAGTCGCGCTGCACCTTCTGCCTCTGGCCGCAGACGGTCGGCGGCCACACCTATCGGACCCGCTCGGTCGCGCACGTGATCGAAGAGATCAAGTACTGCCTGAAGGAATTCCCGCAGACGAAGGAGTTCTTCTTCGACGACGACACCTTCACGGACAACCTGCCCCGCGCCGAGGAGATCGCTCGCGAGCTCGGCAAGCTCGGCGTGACCTGGTCGTGCAACGCCAAGGCGAACGTGCCCCGCGAGACCCTGAAGGTCCTGAAGGATAACGGCCTGCGCCTGCTGCTGGTCGGCTACGAGTCCGGCAACCAGAAAATCCTGAACAACATCAAGAAGGGCATGCGCGTCGAGGTGGCCGAGAAGTTCACGAAGGACTGCCACGAACTCGGTATCGCCATCCACGGCACCTTCATCGTCGGCCTCCCGGGCGAGACGAAGGAGACGATCCAGGAGACGATTGCCTTCGCCAAGCGCATCAACCCGCACACGATCCAGGTCTCGCTGGCCGCGCCCTATCCCGGTACGTTCCTCTACAAGCAGGCCGTCGAGAACGGCTGGCTCGACGTCGAGAATGCTGAACTGGTGGATGAGAACGGCGTTCAGATCGCGCCGCTTCACTATCCGCACCTGTCGCATACGGAAATCTTCGCGGCCGTCGAGGAATTCTACAAGAAGTTCTATTTCCGTGCGCCGAAGATCGCCTCGATCGTCTCCGAGATGGTTCGGTCCCCCGACATGATGAAGCGTCGCCTGCGCGAGGGCGTGGAGTTCTACCGCTTCCTCAAGGAGCGTCAGACCAGCGCCGCCGCCTGAGCGCGACGCCAGTTCGATGTGAGACGGCCGGGCTGGAAAGCCCGGCCGTTTCGCGTTTCGGGGTTCAGGTCCCCAGCCGCGGACGGGGATCTCGTCCGCCAACCGGAGCCGCTGTATGAAGCGATTGGTTGTCACGGCCGATGACTTCGGCCTCAGCCTTCAGGTCAATGAGGCGGTGGAGCAGGCCCACCGTGACGGTATCCTCACTGCCGCGAGTCTGATGGTCTCGGCGCCGGCCGCCGCTGATGCAGTGGAACGGGCCAAGCGCCTGCCGTCCCTGCGGGTCGGTCTGCATCTCGTGATGGTGGAGGCTTGGCCGACCTTGCCGCCGGCCGAACTGCCGGATCTCGTCGGGCCGGACGGGCAGATTCGCAGCGATATGGGCCGGCTGGGTCTGGATCTCGCGCTGAAGGCATCGGCGCGCCGACAGCTCGCTGCAGAGATCGAGGCGCAGTTCCGCGCCTATGCGGCGACGGGCCTGTCCCTCGACCACGTCAACGCCCACAAGCACTTCCACGTGCACCCGCTGATCGCCGGGCTCGTCCTGGCGGCCGGCGCTCGGCACGGCATGCGGGCGATCCGCGTCCCGCGGGAGACCCGGGCGGTCCTGCGGGCGGCCGAGCCGGGGACGCAGGCGAAGGCGGCCCTGGACACGGCACCCTGGGCCGCGCTCCTCGCGGTCCGCGCACGCCAGGCCGGCCTCCTGATCCCCGATCGGACGCTTGGTCTCGCTTGGTCGGGAGCAATGACGCCGGCCCGTGTGGCGGGCCTTCTGACACATCTGCCGGACGGTCTCACCGAACTTTATACCCACCCGGCGACCGGGGGCGGGTTCCCGGGCGAGGCTCCGGGTTATGCCTACGCGGCCGAGCGCGACGCGCTCATCGCTCCGGAAAGTTCGGCGGCCGTCGCCGGGATCCCGCGTGGCGGGTTCTCGGACTTTCTGACGTGAGGGTTCGAACGGCCCGTCGCCGATCGCGCTTCCGGATCGGAAACGGGCGCGGATTCGATCCGCGCCCGTTTTTCGTTTTGCTTTGAAAGTAGCGGCCTACTTCGCGGGAACGGCTTCCGCCGTCTGAGCCCGTGCGGTCGGCGGCAGGGCTGCGTCGCCTTCGGGGCGCTTCGGATCGGGGTGCTTGGGCGGTGGGCCAAGGAAGGCCGGGACCACGAAGAACGCGGCTACCAGGGTGAAGAACAGCGACAGGGCAAGGAGCTTGCCCATGCTGGCCGTGCCCGGATGGCTGGAAAGCACCAGCGAGCCGAAGGCGGTGCCGGTGGTCAGGGCCGAGAAGAAGATCGCCCGCGTCAGGCTGGAGGCCAGCATGTCGGTGACGCCGGCCCGCCAGGCGATGACGTAGTAGATGTGGAAGGCCACGCCGACGGCGAGCATCAACGGCATCGCAATGATGTTGGCGAAGTTCAGCGGCATCCCGACGATGTGCAGCGCCATCAGCGTCCACAGGGTCGCCAGCACCAGGGGCCCCAGGGTCATCGCCACGTCCCACGGCTTCCGGAGCGCCACCGACAGGATGATGAAGATCAGGACCAGGGCGGTGATCGCGGCCTGCAGGAACGCGCCGAGGATGGTGTAGCTCGACGAGGTCGTCGCGACGGGAGCCCCGGTCGCGTGCGGCGCGACGCTCTGGACCTCCTTGGCGAAGTTCCGCAGGACGCGGTTGTCGTTGGCGTCACCGCTCGGGTGGACCTCGATCCGCGAGCGTCCGTCGGCGGCGACCCACTCGGCCTTGAGCTTCGGCGGCAGGTTGTCCAGCGTAACTTTCTCGGGGTTCAGGAGCCCTGAGAGGCGGGTCAGCAGCGTCTTCAGGTCGGTGGTGAGCGCGACGCTGGCGGCCTCGCGGGTGCCGACCGGTGCGGCGGCGAGCTTGTCGAGGTCGGTGGCGAGGTCGCCCGCCGCCTTCGCGCCTGGTGCATCGGAACCTGACACGATGCCCCGCAGGGCCGTGACCGCCTCCTTGATCGCCTTGACGTTGTCCGCATCCGTGGGCGGCGGCGGCTTGCGGCCCGGATTCAGCACGGGACCGAGGAGCTGCGCCGTCTCGGCGATGGTCGCGAGCTTCTGGTCCTGATCCGGCGGCACGAAGGTGTTGATGTCGATCACCTTGGCCACCGACTTCAGCTTCGTGAGCTTGTCGGCCAGGGCCGGGACAGCCTCCACGGAGGGCGCCATCACGTCGATGATGTTCGGGCTGGTCGCCGGATCCTTGATCAGGTCGAGATAGGTCGAGATCGACTCCACCTTCGGGCTGCGCAGGTGCATCGGGTTGGAGTCGAAAGGCAGCTTGAAGAGAAGCGGAGTGCCCGCCAGCGTGATCACGCCGACGCCGATCAGGATCGGCTTGCGGTTGCGGATGATCCACGGGTCGACGCCGGCGAGCCAGGTGGTCTCGACGGCCTCGCGCTCGCCCTTCGGCTTGAACACCGCGATGAGCGCGGGCAGCAGCGTGAGGGCGAACAGATAGGCCACGATCATGCCGACACCGGCGATGAGGCCGAGCTCGGAGACGCCGCGGAACGCGGTGGGCAGGAACGCGAAGAAGCCGGCGATCAGGGAGATCGCCGCCAGGGTCAGCGACCAGCCGACTCCGTGCGCGGCGGCCCGCATGGCCGAGAGGAGGTCGGGTTGCTCGAAGCGGTCGGCACGGTAGCGGACCGCGAACTGGATGCCGAAATCGATGCCGAGGCCGACGAAGAGCGCCGCGAACGCCACCGAGATCGGGTTCAATTCGCCCACCATCAGCAGGCCGAGGCCGGCGGTGACGATGAGGCCCGCAAAGGTGGTGATCAGCACGGCGCCGATCAGTGGCGCGGAGCGCAGGGCGAGCCAGAGGAACAGGACGATCGCCCCGACCGTGACGCTATAGTTCAGGAGCGCATCTTCGGAGAGGGTGGCGAATTCGTCATCCGCCACCGCCACGGGCCCGGTCAGCCGCATGCGCGGCGCACCGGCGAATTCAGGACCACCCAGGGTGTTGATCTTGAGATCGGAAGCGACCTTGCGCACCACCTCGGTGGCGTTCGCGCCGGGCTGCAGAGCGTTGTAGTCCAGCACCGGCTGGATCATCACGAACTTGCGCAGGTCGGTGCTCTGCGTCTGCCCGTTCGACAGGAGCATCTGCCAGGACATCCGCGCCGGCTCGCCGGCCAGCACCTTGCGCACGGTCGCATCGATCTGCGTCATCGGCCGCTCGAGATCCTCGAGCTTGGCATCGCCGCTCTTGATGCCGCGCGCGCCGAGACCCAGCACCCGCATGATACCGCGCAGGGACGGATCGGCGGCCAGCGGACCCAGCAGACCCTGCTGCTGCACGAGCTGCTCGGTGGTCTTGGTCAGCTCCTCCTGCGACATCAGGAGGAAGCCGTTCTTCTCGTAGAAGGCACCGCCGTCCGGACGGTAGACCGACTCGATCATGTCCTTGTGGCTGACGAGGGCCGCCGAGAACTCGGCCGCCGCTTCCTCCGCCTCCTCGGGCGTCTTGCCGTCGATGACCGCGACGAGGGTGCCCGTGCGTTGCGGAAAGGCCTTCTCGTAGTTGATCTCGTCCTGTCGCCAGGGCACATCCTTGTCGATCAACCGCTCGACGTCGGTATTGATCTTGAAGAGGTGAGCCGCCACACCGGCACTTGCCACGGTGACGAGTGCGACGAGAGCTATGACCAACCAGCGACGCTGGACGGAAAACGCGACGAGCCGTTCGATCACGAGTATCCTACCTGCCTGAGCGATCCGATTGCCGCCCGGCCGCGCCACATGTGGGCGCCGAGGCCAGTACGGCCACGGGACGGGAATCGATCTGTCTTGTGACGCCGGTTATCACCTGTTGGTGCAAAACCCGAATCCGGCGCGCGATCGGCCGGAGAGCGACGGTCCTCGGATCATCGAACGAATCGCATCGCTCACACGAATTTGCTTCACCGTGGCGCTCACCTAGCGAGCAAATGTCTGTAATGCAACGCGAACGGATCGATCAGTCTCCGGTTCGTCCAGGCGTGCGCTTTCGCACCGCACTTCTCCACGACCCAAGCTTTGGTGGATCGGAGAGGCGGTGGCGTACAGCCAAGCTGCGGCCCAGGCATGCAGACAAGGACTAGGAATAAGCGCTTCCGGCGGAGCTATATGCCGCCGGAGCGTTCCGGCTGACCGAAGGATCCGGGTCACCGTCTGTGGCCGGATTGTTGCAGCACCCGGAGAACTTGCGCGAACGGCATCCATTCGGAGCCTTTCGGATTGGTTCCAGTCTAGCTCGCTGGAATTTGGCCTTTTTTCACGCTAAGCAGCCCGATACATCGGGGCCAACAACAAGGAGCCGCGTCTTGGGCATCCCTATCCGGTACGTCGCGAAGATTGGCGGCTACATCCTGAAGCAGCACCTCACCGGTCGCAAGCGCTACCCGCTCGTGATGATGATGGAGCCGCTGTTCCGCTGCAATCTTGCCTGCGCCGGCTGCGGGAAGATCGATTACCCCGACGAGATCCTGAACAAGCGGCTGCCGGTCGCCGACGCGCTGGAATCCGTGCGCGAGTGCGGTGCGCCCGTGGTGGTGATCGCCGGCGGCGAGCCTCTGCTGCACAAGGATCTGCCCCAGATCGTCGAGGGCATCATCGCGCAGAAGAAGTTCGCCATCGTCTGCACGAACGCGCTTCTGCTCGAGAAGAAGATCAAGGAGTACAAGCCCAGCCCGTACTTTACTTGGTCGATCCATCTCGATGGCGACAAGGAGATGCACGACCAGTCGGTGTGTCAGCGCGGCGTCTACGACAAGGCGGTGGCGGCGATCGCGAAGGCCAAGGAGATGGGCTTCCGCGTCACCATCAACTGCACCTTCTTCAACAACTCGTCCGCCGACAAGATCGCCGATTTCTTCGACAGCGTGACGAAGATGGGCATCGACGGCATCACCGTCTCGCCGGGCTATGCCTACGAGCGGGCGCCCGATCAGAAGCACTTCCTGAACCGCAAGGCGACGAAGGAGCTCTTCCGCGGCGTGTTCCGGCACGGCAAGGAGAAGGGTCGCGAGAAGTGGACCTTCCAGCAGTCGGGCCTGTTCCTGGACTTCCTGGCCGGCAACCAGACCTACCACTGCACGCCCTGGGGCAACCCGACCCGCACCGTGTTCGGCTGGCAGAAGCCCTGCTACCTCCTCGGCGAGGGCTACGCGGCGACCTTCAAGGAGCTGATGGAGGAGACCGACTGGGACTCCTACGGCACCGGCAACTACGAGAAGTGCGCCGACTGCATGGTCCATTCGGGCTATGAGGCCTCTTCGGTCGTCGACTCCGTGAAGAAGCCCTGGAAGCCCCTGGTGCACGCCCTCCGCGGCATCAAGACCGAGGGCGAGATGGCCCCCGAGGTCAGCCTGGAGAACCAGCGTCCAGCCGAGTTCGTGTTCTCGCGCAACGTCGCCCAGAAGCTGTCCGAGATCAAAGCCTCGGGTGTCGACACCAAGCGCGAAGCACGCAACCGCAGCGCCGCCTGATCCAGGTTCGGCGCCGCCATCCGCGAACAGTGAAAGCCCCGCTCTGCTTCGGCAGGGCGGGGTTTTTCGTTGTCGCCCGGGTGCTGGCTGCGCGGGGAATCTCGCGGCAGGCGCCTTAAAAGGCCGAGATGCCGCGCTTCCGGGACGGGACGCCGATTCCGCCGCTGGCGATCTCCTCCGGGGTGGGGACGTCTGTCTGTGCCGCCGGCACAGGCACGGCCGCTGTCGTGACGGATGTGGGTTGCGGCAGCTTGCCCACGCGCTCGATGCGCACGCCGACATAGTCGCCGCGCCGCCAGGCGATCCGGACGAGGCAGAGGAAGTCGCGCCCGATGATCCGGAGCAGGAAGACGGGCGGGAGTGCCTGGCTCGCACCGACGCAGATCCGCGCGCCCGATTTCGAGACGTCCTTCACGCTGCACGGAATCTCGGTGCCGTCCCGAAACCGGATCGTCGCGATCCAGTTCGTCGGGCTGCGCTCCTCGCGCCGCGGGATCGGCGCCGCTGATTCGGGTTGCTCCATGCGGGTCGTCACGGGGTTCCGTCTTTGCGCACCGTGCGCGTCGGCGCATGCTAGCAGCGGAAGTCTTTACAGACGGATATCGCCCGCCGCACGCTCCGCTTGGCGATGAGTCGGCGGCGCGTCGCAGGCGGTCACGGCCGGGGAGGGCGGCGGCGGTGCGCGGAGCGCAACCCGACCGTGATCAAGCCTCCACGCGGCCTGAACGGCCCATTCCGGCAAAGCTTCGATCCGGAATAGGGCGGGACGCCTTGCCTTGCCGGCGCGAATCCTGATAAGGCAACCGCCTTTCCGCGATGCATCGACACATCGCCGAGGCCGCCGTCAGGTGCCTCGTTCCCGAGACCTTATGGACAGGCGGCGGGCTCGTTCCCGACCGACGTGAGACCGATGAAGATTCGCAACTCCCTCAAGTCCCTCCGTGGCCGTCACCGCGACAACCAGATCGTGCGTCGCAAGGGCCGCGTCTACGTCATCAACAAGACCCAGAAGCGCTTCAAGGCCCGCCAGGGCTGAGGCCACGGGGTGCTTGGCCGCCAGACGCGGCAAGCGCGCACGTTGACGTCGCGATCCGGGGCGAGGAAGCTCCGACCATGTCGCGACCCTCTCCGCATCGATCCTGCCTGAAAGCCGCGCTCGTCGCGGCTTTCTGCGTTTTCCTCGCTGTCCCCGCCGGAGCCCGGCCGACGCCGGAGGCGCCGCCGCCGAAGAAGGCGCAGCCGCTGACCCTCGACGACCTCTACGCGCGCCTGAAGGCGGCGGGCGACGAGGCCGAGGCGAAGGGCATCGCGCGGCTGATCGAGCAGCGCCTGGGCCGATCCGGCAGCGCCACGGCCGACCTGCTCACCGAGCGGGCGCGGCAGGCGATGTCCAGTCAGGATCTCCCCCTGGCGATCGAGCTGATGGACCGGGCGACGACCCTGGAGCCCGGTTGGTCGGAGGGTTGGAACCGGCGCGCGACGGTGTTCTGGATGCTGTCGGACCCCTCCGCGGCGATCGCGGACCTGCAGCGCACCCTCGTGCTGGAGCCGCGTCACTACGAGGCCTGGGCGGCCCTGGGGCGGATCTATCAGACCCTCGACGACAAGCGCCGCGCCCTGGAGGCCTTCCGCCGGGCGGCGGCGCTGTATCCCCGGATGGACCGGCTGCAGCAGGCCATCGACCGGCTGTCGCCGGACGTCGACGGCCGCGACCTGTAGCCGATCATGCTCCTGCTCAAGCTGATCGCCGGCCTCCTGGCCGGCGGCGTCGTCCTCGCGCTCGTCGCCGCGGGCGTCACCCTGCTGATCGCGGCGCGGATCGACGCGCGCTATCCCCCGGCCGGACCGTTCGCGTCGGTGACCGGCGGGCGCATCGCCACGATCCAGGCCGGTCCGAACCCGTCCGCCCGGGGTACGGTCGTCCTGCTGCACGGGGCCTCGGCCAACGCGGCCGACCCGATGGCGGATCTCGGCCGCCGCCTCGCCGCGGAGGGATTCCGCGTCGTCGCCCTCGACCGGCCGGGCTTCGGCTGGAGCGACCGCCTGACCGGCGGCGCCATGGCGACGCCGAAGGCCCAGGCCGCGGCGATCGCCGAGGCCCTGGCGAACCTCGGTGTCGGGCCCTCCCTCATCGTCGGCCATTCCTGGGCCGGTGCCCTGGCGACCGCGCTCGCCCTGGATCATCCCGATCGGGTCGCGGGCCTCGTCCTCCTCGCGCCGGCGGTGATGCCGCTGCCCGCACTCGGACCGATCCCCTGGTATTACCGGCTGGCCCTGGTCCCGCCGGTGACCTGGCTCCTCAGCCGGACGGTGGCGACGCCGATCGGGCTCTACTACCTGGCGCCGGCGGGCCGGTCGGTGTTCCGGCCCCAGGAGGCGCCGGCCGGCTACCTGGAGGCGAGCCGGGCCGCCCTGGTCCTGCGTCCGGCCACGATGCTCGCCAACGTCCAGGACCTGATGGCGCTGCCGGAGGCCCTGACGCGCCAGAGCGCCGCCTACGACCGCATCACCGCGCCGACCGTCATCATCACGGGCGACTGCGACGGCATCGTCCCGGCGGACCGGCACGCCAGGCCGCTCGCACGCCTAATCCCGGGGGCCCGGCTCGTGGTCCTGCCCGGGATCGGCCACATGGTCCACGTCGT
Source organism: Methylobacterium sp. Leaf94 (assembly GCF_001426045.1). NCBI lineage: Bacteria > Pseudomonadati > Pseudomonadota > Alphaproteobacteria > Hyphomicrobiales > Methylobacteriaceae > Methylobacterium > Methylobacterium sp. Leaf94. The sequence goes on along the minus strand of NZ_LMRM01000064.1, from coordinate 251,377 downwards.
CGCCACGCAGGCCGTGGTCGACGAGGTCGTGCGCCTCGCCGAATCGCTGCCCGCTCCCTGAGGCGCGTCGGGCCCGGAGCCCGGCGCGCCCCCGGCCGGGTCAGGCCTTCGCCGCGTGCTCGCGGGTGACGAAGGCGATGCGCACGAGGTTCGTCGCGCCGGGCGTCCCGAACGGCACGCCGGCCACCACGATGATCCGGCCGCCGATCTCGGCGAAGTTTTCGCGCACGGCGAACTTCGCCGCCCGGAACGCCATGTCGTCCACGTCGCTCGCATCCTTGGTGACGATGGGGTGCGTGCCCCAGCACAGGGCGAGGCGGCGCGCCGTCTCGCGCTTGGGCGTCAGCGCGATGATGGTCGCGTTGGGCCGGGAGCGGGCGAGGCGCAGGGCGGTGGAGCCGGAATGCGTCCAGGCCATGATGGCCGTGAGGTTCAGGGCGTCGACCATCTGGTGCGCCGCCGCCGCGATGGCGTCGGAGGCGGTGGCGTCGGGCTCGGAGCGCTGGGCCGTGAGGATGGTCCAGTAGAGGGCATCCCGCTCCACCTGCTCGGCGATCCGGCTCATCATCGAGATGGCCTCGATCGGGAAGGTGCCGGAGGCGCTCTCGGCCGAGAGCATCACCGCATCCGCGCCCTCGTAGACGGCGGTGGCGACGTCGGAGACCTCGGCGCGGGTCGGCACCGGGGCGGTGATCATCGATTCGAGCATCTGGGTCGCGACCACGACCGGCTTGCCCATGCGGCGCGAGGCGCGGGTGATGCGCTTCTGCACGCCGGGCACCTGCTCGAGCGGCATCTCGACGCCGAGATCGCCGCGGGCCACCATCAGGCCGTCGGAGATCTCGATGATCTCCTCCAGGCGGGTCAGGGCCTGCGGCTTCTCGATCTTGGCCATCACCAGCGCCCGGCCGGCCGCGACCTTCTTCACCTCGGCCACGTCCTCGGGACGCTGCACGAAGGAGACGGCGATCCAGTCGGCGCCTGCCGCGAGGCCGGCTTCGAGGTCGCCCCGGTCCTTCTCGGTCATGGCGGCGACGGGAATCACCGTGTCGGGCAGGGAGACGCCCTTGCGATTCGAGATGCGGCCGCCGATCTCGACGCGGGTCACGGCACGGCCCTCGGACACCTCGGTCACGGTCAGCCGCAGCTTGCCGTCGTCGATGATAACGACGTGGCCGGGCTCCAGGGCCGAGAGGATCTCCGGATGGGGCAGGTAGACCCGCGAGACGTCGCCGGGCGTCGGGTCGCTGTCGAGCACGAAGGTGGCGCCGTTCTGCAGGATGGCGGCGCCCTCGGCGAAGGCGGCCACGCGCAGCTTCGGCCCCTGGAGGTCGACGAGGATCGCGATCGGATGCTTGAGCTCGCGCTCGATCGTGCGGATGACCTCGATCTTCTCGGGCAGCTTCTCGCGGGGAAGGTGGCTCATGTTGAGACGGAAGACGTCCGCGCCGGCGCGAAACAGCTTCTCGATCATCTCCGGCGTGTCGGAGGCCGGGCCCAGGGTCGCGATGATCTTCGTGCGGCGTGAACGTTTCACTGTGGTCTCCATCCCCAATACCAGCCTCGCCGGTTTCGGACGACCGGCGTTGAGCGAAGGGCCACAAGCACCGATGGGGCCGGCGCGTCAAGAACGCCGGACCGTGCCGGCGCCCGACGGACGCCGTCGCACTGCGCTGCCTGCATGCGCGCGCGGCCCCGCCGCCGATTCCGGCGCGGGGGATCCATGGCGGGAGACGCGGGACGCCGCGAAACCACGGGAACAGAACGAAAGCCGGTTCCCCGGCGTCCCTGGGCCCGGCCCCGGAGGCCCGAACCCGTCACGTCACGACGTCTGTCTACGGCGCTGGCGACTCGGCTTGTGGCGGCCCCCCTCCGGTGCCCCGATCCCTTGCGGGATCGACGGCCCCGGCGGCCGGCTGATCATGGCCCAAGGCCCCGGACCCGCCTCGTAGTGGGCGGGCCGTCCGTTGTCTGGGGATGCCCCAGATGCCGGGCCGCCGAAACGGCCCTCCATCCGGAACACCTTGCGTCGCGCGGTGCCGCCCGGGGCGATGGCGAGACCGGGCCATCGACGCGGGCGCCGTCTCCTCCTCCCAAACCCGCCGACCCGGTCCGCCAGCGGGCCTCCCATCGGGGGAGGCGAGTGACGGCAAAAGAGCATACAATAGGAATATTGTCAAGATTTTCGTGCGGTATCCTGGCCGTGATCGATGGCGGACGCTTGTCGCGATACCGTCGGTGGCCAGCCTGATGGCGGCCCGTACCGGGGTGAGAGCGACCGAGTCGTGTCCTGCGACTCAACGGACCCTTCCCGGATGGGTACTGTCATGGGCCGACGCTTGGGCTCGCCTCAACCCGCTGCGCCCCGGAAAAGTCCGCGTCGTGGCAATGGGTAAAGTCAGAACCGAAGGCTGGAGTCGGTCGCTTTCCGCCGGTCTGCTTCGAAACGTGGGACAGCTGGACCGGACGTTCGACCTGCGCGGAAGTGCGCCGCCTAACGAAGCGCTTCCGCGATCCGGAGTAGCGTCGCGGTGACGATACGGGGGTCGAGGGGCGCCACGGCAGTCCGGATGCGATCTTCCGTATCGGTCACGATCCCGGAAGCCCTGTCCAAGATGCCACGACCCGACGCCGTCAGTTCGGTCTTCAGAACGCGCCCGTGCTCGGGGTGGGCCGTCCGCACGATGAAGCCGTTGCGCTCGAGCGCGACGAGGATCGCCTGCATCGTCTGCGGGGTGACGAAGGCGGTCCTCGCGAGCGTGGCGTTCGACGCGCCCGCCTTGCCCTGAAGGCAGGCAAGGACCGCGTATTGCGGCATGGTCAGCCCGATTTCACGAAGCTCGGCGTCCAGACGGACGCGGAGCGCGTGCTGGGCCTGCTTCAAGGCGAACCCGACGGTCTCGTACGGATCACCCATGCCGGACACGGCGGCCTCGCTTGACATATCAGTTCCCTTATATGTATCAGGGCCCTGACAATAGCGTCGAGCGTCGGCTTAGGGAAGACCCATCGTGCCTCATCTGATTGGACCGGATTTCATCGGTATCCAGGTCGTCGACATTGAGGCCGCGCGGGCCTTCTACACGGACGTCGTCGGGTTGAAGGCAGCCGCTCAAAGTCCGCCCGGCGCCGTGGTCTTCGACACCAAGCCCATCCCGTTCGCCGTCCGAACCCCCGTGATCGACCTGGGGGACGCGGAAGACCTTGGCCGGGGCATCGCCATCTGGTTCGGCTGCGACGACGCCGACGCCCTGCACGATCACCTTGCCCAGCGGGGCACGACGATCGTCTTCCCGCCCAAGGACGGGCCGTTCGGCCGCTACTTCGCGTTCCGTGACCCGTTCGGCTACACGATCACGCCACACACCGTCGCGCGGCCATAGCCGGAGCGCGCCATCCGGACGCCCGACCGTCGCGGACGGTACGGGCGGACGGGAGTGGTTCACGCCGTCCCGCGGGCGTCATCCATCGCGTCGAGGTCGGCGATGAGGCCCCTGCCGTTCGGCTGCCAGCCCAGGCGGGACCGCGTCAGTGCGCTCGACGCCGTCATGTCGGCCCCGACGAACCCCGCCAGCCATCCGAAATGCGCGGCGGCCGCGTCGGGCGCCACGGAGACCGCCGGGACGCCCAGGCCCCGGCCGACGGCCTCCGCGATGGCCCGGAGCGGGACGCCCTCCTCGGAGACGGCATGGTACCGGGCCCCCGCCTCGGCACGCTCCAGGGCCATCACGTAGAGGCGGGCGACGTCGCGCCTCGGCCCCGCCGCCCAGCGGTTCGCGCCATCCCCGACATAGGCGGAGGCGCACTTGGCCCGGGCATGGGCGACGAGGTAGGTCACGAGTCCCTGTTTCACGGTGTCGTGCACCTGCGGGAGCCGCATCACCGACACGTTGACGCCCGCGTCCAGCAACGCCGCACCCGCCCGTTCGGAGGCGACCCGGGGGTTCGGGTGGTCCAGGTCGAAGACGTCCTCGGTGGCCGGACGGCCGGGCGCCGGGCAGCCCATCGCCACGCCGGACGTGATGAGCAGGGGCCGGTCCGAGCCCTTGAGCGCAGAACCGAGGGCTTCGATGGCCCGCCGGTCCTTCTCGCAGTTGGCCACGAAGTCCGAGAAGTCGTCATGATCGAACGCGGCATGGATCACGCCGTCGGCCCGGGCGGCTCCCTCGCGCAGGCTGTCCGAGTCCGTGAGGTCGCCCCGATGCGGCTCGACCCCCGCCGTCCGCAGCGCCGCCGCACCTGCCTCGGACCGCGTCAGTCCGATGACCTGATGCCCGGCGGCGACGAGTTCCGGGATGAGCGCCGAGCCGATGAAGCCGGTGGCGCCAGTGAGAAATACGCGCATGTGTGTTCGTCCGCGTCATGAGGGAGACCCTCTTTCCCGCAGCGCCCGACACCATAAAATACGTGACCGTATCAGGGTATAATTGCTTACAGGATCGCCATGCCGGCCGGCTCGGAGAACTCCCTCGGCGCCTATCTGCGGGACCGTCGGACAAAGCTGGACCCGTCCTCCTTCGGGTTCGCGGGCCGCAGGCGGACGCCGGGCCTGCGCCGGGAAGAGGTCGCCCAGCGCTCGAACATCAGTGCGACGTGGTACACGTGGCTTGAGCAGGGCCGCGGCGGCGCGCCCTCCGCGGACGTGCTGAACCGCATCGCCGCGGGGCTGATGTTGACCGATGCCGAGCGCGAGCACCTGTTCATGCTCGGCCTCGGACGCCCGCCGGAGGTCCGCTACGCGGCCGCCAAAGGGATCACGCCCCGGCTGCAGCGGCTGCTCGACACGCTGGAGACCAGCCCGGCGCTGATCAAGACCGCCACCTGGGACGTCGTCGCGTGGAACCAGGCGGCTGCCGTCGTGCTCACGGATTGGGACACGGTCCCTCCGGAGGAGCGCAACATCCTGCGCCGCATGTTCGGCTCCAGCCATGTGCGCGCGATCCAGCACGACTGGGACAGCGTGGCCCGGTACGTGGTCGGAGCGTTCCGTGCGGACGCCGCCCGCGCCGGCGCGGCGTCCGAGGTCGGCGCGCTGGTCGAGGAACTGTGCCGGACGAGCGAGGACTTCGCGTCGCTGTGGCGCGAGAACGATGTGCACCATCACGGTGAGGGGACGAAGCGGCTGAAGCACCCGATCCTCGGCGCCATCGAGCTGGAATATTCGTCCTTCGCCGTCGACGGTCGCCCCGATCTCGGCCTGATCGTCTACAACTCCACCACGCCGTCCGTCAGGGAGCAGATCCGCAGGCTGGTCGATGCCCGGTCCGGTGAAAGCATCCCCGCAGACCCGTCACGGTAGCTGCGCAGTCGACATCGACTGTTGGGTCAGAGGCGGAACGTCCGCTTCGAGGAGAAAGGCCAGGGTCTACTGACCACCCCGAACCGAAGCAGCCGGACGTCCGGCGAATCACCGCTTTCGGGAAGCACCGACGCGGGCCCGTACGACTGGGGTGGGTCGAAGACGGACCGTTCGCTCATGGCCCCCAAAGTCGCCGCTCGCTGCCGATCCCAGCCGAACCAGCAGCAGGAGGCTTGGAAAAAAGGCCATACCCCCCTCGAGACGAACCGGATCGACAGCGTGAGACCGGAAGCCGCCACAGCCGAACCCCCGCCACGCCTCAGGGCGTCGGCGCCACTGGCTGGTTCGGGTCGGTGAGCTGGATCGTCCAGCTCTTCTGCTCGCCGGTATCGACCTCGTAGAAGCCGTTGCGGTCGAGGCCGCGGGCGAGGCAGTCCTCGACGCCGCGGATCGTGAACTCGCGGTCCTTGGTGCACATCAGCGAGCGGCCGTTCCACTCGCCGCCGCGCGTGTAGTCCACCGCGTAGACGTAGTAGAACCGCGCCGCGAGGGAGCCCTTCAGGAGCGTCTCGCAGACCTTCGGCGCCACGTCCCACCAGCCCTCCGTCACCCAGCCCTGCGGATCGCGGTAGCCCAGCGCGATGCCGACCTTGCTGGCGGTCTGGTTGCACATGCGCAGGTCGGCCCGGGCGGGCACCGGGAGCAGCGTGACGGCCAGGAGGGACGCGCCCGCGAAGGCCCGCTGCGCGCTGCCGACGCGCCGGGGGCGGTCCATCGGAGCGCGGGCATCGAGCCGAACAGGGCTCCCGCTGCGGTCAGGCGAGCCGTTCGGCGCGGTGGGATCCATTTCCGACGAGCGCCGGTCCAGGCACGGGTTCGTCCCTCTCCCCTCGGCGGGGGAGGGTGCCTGCGGGGCAGGCGGGAAGGAGGGCGCCCCCTCCGAGTCAGGCGCTCCCCTCACCCGACCCCCTTCGCGGGCCACCCTCTCCCGCGAAGGGGAGAGGGGAACGCGCGTTAATCGGGACTGGAAACGCGTGCGTCCCATCAGGCGCGCGAACGCCCTAGCCGACGAGGATGATGCGGCAATCGTTGACATTGGTGCGTGTCGGACCCGGCTGAACGAGGTCGCCGATGGTGGCGAAGAACTTCGTCGAATCGTTGTCGGCCAGCATCGCGGCGGGATCGAGCCCGGCCGCGCGGGCGCGGGCCAGCGTCGTCGGGTCGACCAGGCCGCCGGCCGGGTCGGTGGCCTCGCCGCGGCCCCCGTCGGTGCCGTCGGTGTCGGCGGCGATGCCGAGGATGTTGTCCGCGCCGTCCAGGGCGAGGGCGAGAGCCAGCGCGTATTCCTGGTTTGGCCCGCCATGGCCCTCGCCGCGGATCGTCACCGTGAGCTCGCCGCCGGAGATGATCGCGACCTTGCGGCCGGCGCCCGCGAGGTCGAGGGCCATGCGGGCATGCTCGGCGGCGACCTCGCGGGCCTCGCCCTCGAGGTCGGGCCCGAGCATCACGGGCTCGTAGCCGGCCGCGGCGGCGGCGGCCGCCGCCGCCTCCAGGGCGTCGATGGGCCGGGCGATGATGCGGTACTCGGCCCGGGCGAAGGCGGGGTCGCCGACCTTCGGGGTCTCGTTGGCGGGATCGTTCAGCAACGCCTTGGCGGTCTCGGGCAGGGGGATGCCGCGGCGCTCGCAGATCGCGCGGGCATCGGCCAGGGTCGTCGGATCCGGCACGGTGGGGCCGGAGGCGATCACCGCCGGGTCGTCGTGGGGCACGTCGGAGACCGCCAGTGTCAGGATCGAGCGGGCGTTGCGCGCCATCATGGCGAGGCGGCCGCCCTTGATCCGCGAGAGGTGCTTGCGCACGCAGTTGATCTCGTTGATCGGCGCACCGGAGCGCAGCAGGGCCTTGGTGATGGCCTGCTTCTCCGTGAGGGTCAGCTCCCCGGCCGGGGCGATCCAGTTGGCCGAGCCGCCGCCGGAGAGCAGCACCAGCACGTCGTCGTCCGGCCCCGCATCGGCGGCGATCTTCAGGGTGTCGATGGTGGCGTCGATGCCGGCCTGGTCCGGCACCGGATGCCCGGCTTCGACCATGCGGATCATCGGCGCCTCCTCGCCGTAGCCGTGGCGGGCGACCGCCAGGCCGACGATGCGGCTCGGATCGACGCCGTGCTCCTCCCGGTAGAACCGGCTCGCCACCGCCGCCATGCTGCCGCCGGCCTTGCCGGCCCCCAGGATGATGAGGCGGCCCTGTCCGGGCGCTGGCAGGTGCGGCACGAGGCAGCGCGCCGGGTGGGCGGCGGCGATGGCCTCGTCGAGGCAGTGGAGGAGGAGGGCGCGGCGGGCGTCGGTCGAGGCGGTCTCGGTCGAGGGGGAGTCGGTCATGGCGTTTCCGTATTCCGGTGGTCGATCGCGAAGGCGGCCCGGTGGTTCTCCTCCGGAGTGTTGTGCCCCCGGCATGGTGCCGGATTGTTGCCGTCGCGGCGCGATCCGCGATACGTGCTGTGCCCGACGCTCGCCGCCTCGGCAAGCCGCGCGTGCGCGGGCATCCCCCGCGATGCGGCCGGAGCCTTGCGTCCCGCCTGGTACAACGATGCCGCCCGCGCTCAACCGGACCGTGCCTCCCCATGCAGACACCGCATCCCGTCGAGACCCTCCTGGGCGATCCCGCCCGGGGCCTGCTCCTGATCTGCGACCACGCCTCCAACCACGTCCCCGAGGATTTGGACCAGCTCGGGGTGCCGGAGCATGAATTCGCCCGCCACATCGCCTACGACATCGGCGCCGCCGCGGTGACGCGCGCCTTGGCGGCGGCCCTCGGGGTGCCGGCGATCCTGACCCGGTTCTCGCGCCTGATCATCGATCCGAACCGGGGCCGGGCCGACCCGACCCTGGTGATGCGCCTCTCCGACGGGGCGGTGGTGCCGGGCAATGCCCGCATCGACGAGGCCGGCAAGGCCGAGCGCATCCGGCGCTTCTACGAACCCTTCGACGCGGCGATCGACGCCGGGATCGCCAAGGCCGAGGCCACCGGCACGCGCCCGGCCATCGTCACCATCCACAGCTTCACGCCCTACTGGCGCGGGGTGCCGCGGCCCTGGGAGGTCGGCATCCTGTGGGACCGGGACGACCGCATGAGCGCACCCTTGATCGCGGGCCTGCGGGCCGATCCGGCCGGGCTGACGGTGGGCGACAACGAGCCCTATGGCGGGGGCCTGCCCGGCGACACCATCGACCGCCACGCCATGGCGCGCGGCCTGCCGAACGCGCTGGTGGAGATCCGCCAGGACCTCATCGCCGCGGAGGCGGGACAGGCCGCGTGGGCGGAGCGATTCGCGCGCCTCCTCCGGCCGATGCTGCCGATCCGCGCTTGACGGAAGGCTTGCGCGCGCCGACCTCAGGTGGAGATTGGGAGACCCAGCATGACCGAGATCGACGACGTCACCCGCACCGAGCTCGAGGCCGCCGTGTTCCGGCGCCTCGTCGCCCACCTGCAGACCCGCACGGACGTGCAGAACATCGACCTGATGACCATGGCCGGGTTCTGCCGCAACTGCCTCTCGAACTGGCTCAAGGACGCCGCCGACGCCAAGGACCTGCCGATGACCAAGGACGAGAGCCGCGAGGCCGTCTACGGCATGCCCTTCGCCGAGTGGAAGCGCCTGCACCAGTCCGAGGCGACGCCCGAGCAGCAGGCGGCCTTCGCGAAGGCTGCGGCGGAGCCACACTGAGGCCGCAGCGGGGCCGCACTAAGGTCCCGGTAAGCTTGACGGCTTATCGAGGCGGTTCCGGCGCAGCCTCCCGCGCTTCGCAGATCAGGGACTTGAGACGACCATGGCCGCATCCGCCGCACCCGCCGTCGACGCTTCCTCCGTCGCCGCCGACCAGCTGAAGAGCTTCATCGAGCGCATCGAGCGCCTCGAGGAGGAGAAGGCCGGCCTCGCCTCCGACATCAAGGATGTCTACGCCGAGGCCAAGGGCACCGGCTTCGACACCAAGGCCCTGCGCAGGATCATCTCCCTGCGCAAGAAGGACCATGCCGAGCGCCAGGAAGAGGAAGCCATCCTCGAGCTCTACATGCAGGCCCTCGGGATGGTCTGACCCCCGCCTTCGACTCCGGCGCGGGCCGCGGGGCGGACGTTCCGATCCGGCCTCGCCCGGCGGCGGTCCCGTCCGGGGCGGCGAATTGCGGCCCGGGCGTTTTCGGAGCATTGCGAGGGCCATGCCCTCCGATGCTCCGACTTCAAGGATCGCCATGCGCACGAATGCCGGTCTCGCCCTCGCGCTCTTCCTCGCCTCGGCGCCCGTCCCGGCCCTGGCCGCACCGAACGAGGCCGTGCTCGCCGCGGCGAAGGCGCAGGATGGCCCCTATCGCGAGACCCTGAAGGGTCTGGTGGACGTCGATACCGGCACCGGCGACGTTCCCGGCCTGTCCACCGTCGAGGCGATCCTGACGGCGCGCCTGAAGGCTTCGGGGCTCACGGTCGGCACCCGGGCCGCCCCCGCCTTCGGCGGCAACACCCTGATCGGCACGCGCGCGGGCAAGGGCACGCGCAGGATCATGATGCTGGTCCACTACGACACCGTCTTCGGCACCGGGGACGCGGCCAAGCGCCCCTACACCGAGCGGGACGGCCGGGCCTATGGACCCGGGGTGGCCGACGCGAAAGGCGGCGTCGCCATGATCCTGCACGTCCTGGCCGCCCTGGAGGCACTGCACTTCGACGGCTACGGCACCCTCACGGTGGTGCTGAACCCCGACGAGGAGCGCGGCTCGCGCGGGTCGCGCGACGCCATCGCCGAAATCGCCCGCGACCAGGACGTGGTCCTGTCCTTCGAGCCCTCCTTCGCCGAGGCCGGCGTCGATGCGGTCACGGTGGCGACCAAGGGAATCAACTACGCCAGCCTGACGGTGAAGGGCCGCGCCTCCCACGCGGGCGGCGCGCCGGAGGCCGGCCGCAACGCGGTGGTCGAGCTCGCCCACCAGATCCTGCAGCTGCAGAACCTCGGCGATCCGGGCAAGGGCACCAGCCTGCACTGGACCGTGGTCCAGGGCGGCACCAAGCCGAACATCATCCCCGAGGCGGCCCGGGCGGAGGGTGACATGCGCTACTTCGTGCCGAGCGAGTACGACCGTGTGCTGACCCAGGCCTGCCGGATCATCGGGACGCACCGCGTTCCCGACACGCAGGTGAGCTTCGACCTTGCCAAGGGCCGCCCGCCGCTGCCTCAGAACCCCGCGACGCAGGCGCTGGGCGAACGGGCGCGGGCGATCTACGGCGAACTCGGCTCCGCGCTCGCCCTCGCCGAGATCGGTGGGGGCACCGATGCGGGCTACGCCTTCCAGCCCGACAGTCCGGCAAGGCCCGCCCTCCTTGAATCCCTGGGCATCGTCGGCGGCCACTATCACAGCGCGGACGAGTTCGCCGTGCTCGCCAGCATCACGCCGCGCCTCTACCTGGCAACCCGCCTGGTGATGGAGGTGTCGCGCGATCCGGCCCCCTGAGCCGGCCGCGGCCCCCGATCCGCCGCGTGCCGCGACGGCTCCCCCGGGGAGGGCGCCGAGCGGATGGCCGGGAGGTGCCGGACGGTCCGGGCGCGGCCGGGGCCGCCCCTTGCGGCAGATCAAGGCGCGCCGCCGACAGGCGCCGTCAGATGCCCGTGAAACAAGAACGGGCGCGACCATGCCGAAGCACACGGGACCGGTGCTCGTCGTCGATGACGATGCGGCCGTCCGCCACTCGCTCCAGTTCATCCTGGAACTCGAAGGCTACGCCGTCCGCCTCTACGCGGATGGCGCCGACCTCCTCGGCGACGCCGCCCTGCCGTCCGCCGGGTGCCTGCTGGTCGATTACTGCATGCCCGGCATGGACGGCGTCCAACTCGTCGGGCGCCTGCGGGACCGCGCCGTCGATCTTCCGGCGATCCTGATCACCGGCTGCCCGACGGACGACCTGCAGCGCCGGGCCAAGGCCGCCGGCTTCCGCCGTGTGGTCGACAAGCCGTTCGAGGACGGCTCCCTCCTGGATGGGATCCACGAGGCCCTCGCGGCATCGTCCCGAGGCGGGGAGCGCGTCCGTAAAGCCCCTTGAGCGAAGACCCGGAATCTTGCCGTCCCTCCCGTGAGCCCAGTCAGGGAATCACGACCCGTTGTCCGGAGGTGTCCATGTAGACCGCTCTCGCCGCCATGGGCCTCAAGCCCGTCTTCGTTCCGCAGGAAACCGATTCCATCGTTCCGGCAGCGACGCGCGATGCGGTGCACGGCATGCGCCGCACCGTCGCCGCCAACGCGGAGATCTTCGCCGAAGGCGACCGGGCGACGACCTTCCACAAGGTCGTCTCCGGGGTCGTGCGAACCGACAAGCTCCTTTCGGACGGGCGCCGGCAGAATTTCGGCTGGGCGACGGATCACCTCCTCGCCCTCGCCGAGCGGGTCTGCGGCGGCCGCCTCGTCTCCGTGCTGGAGGGGGGATACGACCTCGGCGGCCTGTCGCGCGGGGTCCAAGTCCATGTGGCGGCCCTGCTGGAAGCGGGGAGCGTTCGAACCCGGGGCCTCTCCGAGGACGCACCGGACCTTTCGGATCCGTACCGGATGGATGGGTCGGGGCCGTTTCAGGCCCCGACTCCCGTCGCTTCCCTGGACGGTCGGGCCGGTCTGTACCGGGCCCCGGCGTCGTCGGATCTCGAGCCCCCGCGGAGCGGACCGGCCGTCACGGCGATTCCGGTCCTTGTACGCCGCCAGGCGCACCGGCCGGAACCGGGTCTGCTTCGCGGAACGCGCCCCCTGACCGAAAGGGCAGCGCCTCCGACAGCCTGAGCGCCTCATGAACGATTTCCCGGCATCTCGGCCGCAGCGCGGGCACTGATCCAGGAATGCTCTGTTTTTCTTCGGAAACACGTCGGTCGGGAAGCCGGGTTTGGATAATCGCTTTCAGACTCTTTTAGGAGGCGCAAAAAGATAATCATCGAAAGTCAACGTAATCTTGGATCACATCGAGACGATGATTTTCGGAGCTGAGATCCAGTTGTCAGAGCCGAGGTCCCGCGATCTCAGTCTTTCCGGTATCGGAGATCTTGCCGCAAAAACCTGGTCTGCGCGGCATGCGGCTTTCGCGATCCCCGGCGATACGCTTCGGCGATGAGACGGAACCCGACCCGGAGCGACATTCGAAACCGCCCCGGCACCGCGAAGGCTCGGTCCCGCCGTGCCATTTCCCCGATCGTCCACCGCGCACAGCGAATTCGACATGGCCCAGATCCTCGCATTTCCGCCAACCACGACGTCGGACGGGCTCTCTCGTCTGAAGGCGCAGCTGGAGCACGACTTCGCGGCCGGCGTGGATCTCGGATCGCGGCGCGCCCAGATCGCGGCGCTCTCCGCTTCCCTCGCCCACCTGCTCGGGGCGCTGGAGCGGACGACCGGCGAAGTCTTCCGCGACGGGCCCGAACCGGATCCCGATGCCCTCCGGACACGCAACGCCGTGGCGAACCTGATCGCCTGCGTGAAGGATCTGATCGCCACGATCGACGGGCTGTTCCTGCGCAACCGCGCCCTCTCCGAGACCCCACGCGCTCCGGTCGGTCACAACGACGACCCCGGCGCGGTCGCGCGTTCCGGCCGGTGCCGGGTCAGCCCGTCTCTCCCTGCCTGAAATGCGCGGCCTCCTGCGCGGGGCGCTTCGACACCCGGATCCTGCTTCGCGAGAGAGATGATGACGAAAACGTCGGTGCGCCATTCCTGGGGGCAGGGCGAGGTCTACGAGAGCCTTTGCCTTCTCTCCATCGGGACGAGTTTCTGGATGATCTGCGTGTCCCTCGGCCTGTTCGACACGCTGACCACCTTCGTCCTCGCGCACAACCTGCTCGAGTTCCTGATGCTGGCGACCTTCATGGGCGCCGCCCTCATGGGGGCCTTCGTGCGGAAATCGATCATCCTGCGACGGACGATGGCCGAGCGCGACGCCGCGGCCTCCCAGGCCGAACAGGTCGCCCGCCATGACGCCCTCACGGGGCTCGCCAATCGCAGGCTCTTCCTCGAAACCCTCGGATGCTGGCAGACGAAGCCCGAGCCGGGACCACCCTCGGCCGTGCTCCTGATCGACCTCGACCGCTTCAAGCCGGTGAACGACCTCTACGGACACGCGGCCGGCAACGCCGTCCTCTGCGCCGTCGCCGACCGGCTGCGTGCCGTCCTGCCGCGTCACGGCATGGCCGCCCGCATGGGCGGCGACGAATTTTCCATGCTGCTTCGGCTGGAGGGCGGCAGCGAGGGCCTGCTCCGCCTGGCCGAACGGGTGATCGCCAGCCTCTCGGCGCCGGTCCTGTGGAACGGCAACGAGCTGAAGGTCGGCGCCACGGTGGGTATCGCCTTCGTGACGGGCGAACTCGCCGATGCCGATGCCGTGCTGCACGCCGCCGACCTCGCCATGTACCAGGGCAAGAAGGACGGCCGCGGCGTCGTCCGGGTCTTCAAGAGCGCCATGGACGAGGAGTTGCGGGCCCGCGCGCAGCTCGAGACGGAATTGCGGGCCGCCATCGAGAACGGCGAGATCGAGCCCTTCTACCAGCCCGTCGTATCCTTGCCCGGCCGCAAGCTGATCGGCGTGGAGGTGCTGGCGCGCTGGCGGCACCCGATCCGGGGCCTGCTCGCCCCATCGGAGTTCATTTCGGTGGCCGAGGAAACTGGTTCGATCGCGGATCTCTGCTCCAGCCTGATCCGCCGCGCCTGCCTCGACGCCCGGGAATGGCCGGCCGAGCTGACCCTGGCGGTGAACATCGCCCCGCAGCAATTCCTCGACGCCTGGATGGCCGAGCGCATCCTGGCGATCCTGACCGAGACCGGGTTTCCGCCGCACCGGCTGGAGGTCGAGATCACGGAATCGGCCCTGATCCAGGATCTGGACGGAACCCGCAGAACCCTGACCTCGCTGCAGAATCTCGGTGTCCGGGTCGCTCTCGACGATTTCGGGACCGGGTATTCGAGCCTGTATCACCTGCGGGAACTGAAGTTCGACAAGCTGAAGATCGACCGCAGCTACGTCGACAGCGTCACGATGAGCGCCGAGCGCGCCAAGCTCGTCGACGCCATCATCAAGCTCGGCGCCAGCCTCGGCCTGGTCACCACGGCGGAGGGGATCGAGACGGAGGACAGTTCCAGCTGGCTCTCGGACCAGGGCTGCGCTTTCGGACAGGGCTACCTGTTCGGCAAGCCGATGCCGAAGGACGAGATCGACCGCGTGATCGCCCATCCCGCCTGCGATCCGGCGAATTGCGCCACCCCGCGGTCGACGCAAGCCGCCTGACGTTCCGGGGGTGAGGCCGGCCTCAGGCCTCCCGGAGACCGGGCTTCGCGCCCGGCTCGAAGGTGAACGCGACCCCGGCCTGCTCCAGGACGCGCCGGACGGCCTGAAGCGTCTCCGATCGCGGCCGGACGCCGGAGGCCGCATCCTCCAGCCGCATGATCGTCGAGACGGAGACCTCCGAGCGGCGGGCCAATTCGTCCTTCGACAGGCCGACCATGCCCCTTGCCCCGCGGATCTGGGCCGGGGTGATCACCGGACCCGCGCCCGGGCCGGTCTCGGCCGGCTTGTCCGGCATCCGCGGGGCGCCGAAGCGGTTCTGCCCCGGCACCGTGAGGCAGACGCCGACCCATTCGCGGATCGAGCCGTCCCGGTTCAGGACGGGAACGCCCCGCGAGTTGAACCAGCGGAATACGCCGTCCGCGCAGAGCACGCGGAAGTCGGTGTTGTAGGGCGCCACGTGCGAGACGGCGGTGCGCCACGCGGCGGCCGTGCGCTCGCGGTCCTCCGGGTGAATGGCATCGAGCCAGCCCTGACCCTGCATGGCCCCGTGGCTCTGGCCGGTCAGGGTCTGCCAGAGGGGCATTTCCAGCGCTTCCCCGTCGGGGCTGACGATCCACACCACCGCCGCCGTCGCGGTGATGAGGGCGTTGTAGCGGTCGAAGCGCTGCTCGACCGCCTTGCGGGTGTCGTGGCGCGCCGTGACGTCGAAGACCACGCCCAGTCCCTGATGGGGCTCGCCCTGCGGCCCGAGGAGTACCTCGGCGCGGTGGTGGATCCAGCGCTGCGTCCGGTCCGGCCGGATGATGCGGAATTCGCGGCTGATCGGCTGCCCGCTGCGCAGGACCGCGATCTGGTCGCCGTGCACCGCCCGGTCCTCCGGGTGGATCATGTCGAGGGCGAAGCCGAAGGTGAACTCGGTGGAGGGATCGAGTCCGAGAATGCGATAGAGGCCGATCGAGGCGTCGAGCTTGTCCCTGCGCAGGTCCGCCGACCAGAAGCCGACCTCGCCCGTATCCTCGATCATCTTCAGGAAGTGGCGCGAAGACATGCCCCGAAAGCCGCCGTGTCCGGCGGCAGCGTTGCTGCGCATCAGGGATCGGGTCGGCATCGGTCTTTCCACGCGGCTCCGAACGAGCTCTCAAATGCGAGGATATCGAGCATGGTGCCGGGAAACCATTCGCCAGAAGTCCAATACCGGTCACGCGACCGCGACCGCATCCCGTCGATACCCCGGCGATTCCGGACTGCCTTTCACGACTCTTTGAGAGCAGCCGTCTAAGGTTCGACCAGATCGAATTCGGGAACGACGAGGAATTCGTGAGATCCGTTGTCCTGCTCACCAACTCGCCGGCGCGAAGTCAGAGACTGAACGACCTCAGCTTCGGTCGTTGGCAGATCATCGTCGTCGATGTACTCGATCCGGACTTGGCACCGACGGCGATCGATCCCGCGTCCGTGGCGGCCGTGATCAGCGACGTGCCCCTCGCGAATTCCGTCGAGGTGGGCTCGGTCCGCCGGTACCTGACGCGGTTCGGCGCCGTCGATCGCCCCTACCTCTGCATCCTGCACGAGGAATCGCCGCGCGCCCATGCCCAGGCCCACGCCCTCGGCGCGAGCCGGGTCATCTCGGCCCGCGATCCCTTCGAACGGATCGCCGCCCTCCTGGCCGAGATCGTCCCGTCCCCCAAGCCGGTCGCCGAGCCTGCCCCCGCGCCGGCGGTCGCGACGGCCGCGGCGGGGGCCGCGCAATCCCTGACGCGCCTGTTCGATCTCGGCCGGTCGGGCCAGGCGCCGAACCCGGCGCTTCTCGCGGAGGGCGCAACCCTCGTCCTCGGCGCCCTCGACCAGGCCGACATCCGGGGCTGGCTCGACGTCGTCTGGCGCTTCGACGACGCGACCCACCAGCACTGCCTGCTCGTGGCCGGTCTGGCAGCCGGGTTCGGGCGCCATCTCGGCCTGAAGATGGCCGATTGCCGGGCACTGACGGAAGCCGCCCTCCTGCACGACCTCGGCAAGGCGCAGATCCCGCACGCGATCCTGAACAAGCCGGGGCGCCTGGATCCTGCCGAGCAGGCCGTGATGCGGACCCACCCCGCCCTGGGACACGCGATGCTGCTGGAGCAGGGCGGTTTCCCCGAGATCATGCTCGCCGTGGTCCGCTCGCACCACGAGGCCCTCGACGGATCGGGCTATCCCGACGGGCTCGAAGGGCCGGACATCCCGGATCTCGTCCGGCTGGTGACCATCTGCGACATCTACGGCGCCCTGATCGAACGACGCCCCTACAAGGCGCCCCTCGACCCCGGCGAGGCCTACGGCATCCTCGCCGGCATGGTCGGCAAAGTCGACAGGGACCTCGTCAGAGCCTTCGGGGCCCTGGCGACGGCATCGGGTCCGGGGCATCCCGTGCCGGTCCGGCGCTCCGATGCGGCGTGATCGGCGTGACCATCGTGGGCCGCTTTTCCCCCGGCGCCGGGGATGCATGAGATCGGGGCGACCGATCGCCCCGAAACCCCGAACCCTCGAAGGCTGCGGCGTGAACGGTCCCTTTCTGACGAAGCTCGAGTACAGCGGCCACACCGATGCGGCGGATCGCGCGGCCATCGCGTCGATCGTCGCGCATCATCGCGTCGTGGCCGCCCGCCAGGACCTCTCGGCCGAGCCGGGGCGCAGCACGGTGCTCGTCCTGCTCCAGGGCGTGATGTGCCGGTATCGGGTCATGGACGGCCGCTCGCGGCGGATCGCATCGTTCGTCCTGCCGGGGGATCTGTGCCGGCTCCCCGAGGCGCCGCCGAAGACCTCGGATTGGAACATCGGGGCCTTGAGCCGATGCGCGGTCGGGGAGATCCCGATCGAAGCCCTGACGGCCCTGGCCCGGGAACGGCCGAACATCAACCGCATCCTCTGGTGGATGACGCTGAATGAGCTCGCGCGGGCCCGGGAATGGCTCGTCACGGGCACCATGCCGGCGCCGCAGCGAACCGCCCACCTGTTCTGCGAGCTCCACGCCTGCCTGCAGGCCGCGGGGCTGGCGGAGGGCGGCGCGTTCCGCCTGGAGATCGGACAGGCCGCCCTCGCGGATGCGGTCGGGCTGTCCACCGTCCACCTGAACCGCACCTTGCGGATCCTGCGCGAGGCGGGACTTGCGTGCCTGTCGCGCGGCCGGGTGGAAATCCCCGATCTCGCGCAACTGCGCGCGTTCGCCACCTTCGATGGTGCCTATCTCGGCCTGAACGGGCCGGTCGCCCGCACCGGGGGCGCGCTCCACCTCGGGACCTGAGGCCGGCGGGTCGGTTCCGCGTCCGGCATCCCCACGGAGGGCGAGACGGGTCCCGCCCGGGCTCGGTCGGGGCGGGTGGCGGCCCGTCCCGAGGTCAGTGGGAGAGCAGGCAGCAGACGGTGGACCGCGCCAGCAGATCGCGGGTGACCCCGCCGAAGAACCACTCGCGCAGGCGGCTGTAGCCGTAGGCTCCGGTCACGATGAGATCCGCCCCGAAGGCGCCGGCGGCGCCCTCCAGGGTTTCGGCCACGGACCAACCCGCGGGCGCCATCGCCTCCGCGGTCGCCGGCACGTCGTGCAGGGCAAGGTAGGCGGCAACGTCCTCGATCTCGGAACGGTCGCGGGTCTCGGCCACCCGCACCACCTGGACGGCGTCCGCACGACGCAGGAGGGGCAGGGCGTCCGACAGGGCCCGGCGGGTCTGGAGCGTGTTCTTCCAGCCGACCACGATCCGGCGCGCGGCGAGGTGCTCGAGACCCGGCGGGACGGCGAGGACCGGGCGACCGAGGCCCATGAGCACGTCGCCGACCGGGACCGCCATGCCGGGCGACACGCCCGCCTCCTCCCCGTCGCGCCCGACCACGACGAGGTCGGCGGCGCGGGATTGCTGCTCCAGGAAGGGCACCGGGGCGGCGAGGTCGGAGCGCCAGGCGACCCGGTCGTTCAGGCAGGATGCCTGCCGGAAGACCCGCTCCGCGCCCGCGAGCCGATCGAGGGCGGCCTGGCGGATCTCCTCGATGGCCATGCCCGCCGGCACGATGCTCTCCCCGAACCCCTGCGGATATTCCGGCAGGCAGCCGGCCGCGCCGATCAGGCGGGCGCCGAAGCGGTGGGCGAGTTCCGCCGCCAGGCGGACCCGCGCCGCGGCGTGACGCCCGTCATCCACCGCGACCATGAGGCTTGCATAGGACATGGGATCCGCTCCTGGGCTCGACCGCGAGAGGCCGTCAGGGTGCGGCCCGCGGCGAGGCCCGGCCTTGATCTGTCTCAACCGCATGCCGGTCCCGGCCCGGGCTGTCGCCGGACGAGCCACGGACGGGACCGATCGCTCGCACGCGAGACCTTCTCGGCGTCAGCGCTCCAGGGACTTCAGGTAGGCGATCAGGGCCGCGGCCTCGTCCGGATCGAAGCGGAATTCCGGCATGCTCGGGTGACCCGTGCGGATTCCCTCGGCCAGGGCCTCGCCGAGATTCTCGACAGGGTAGCGGGCGTGGAGTTCGCGGAAGGGCGGTGCGATGCGCAGCGGGCTCGCTCCAGTTCGCTCGACAGCATGGCAGCGGGCGCAGTCGGTGCGTGCGATCGTGGCGCCCCGCTGTACCGCCCGGTCCCAGGCCAGCGCGGGGCCGCCGAGGGCGAGGGAGGCCAGCAGGAGGTGCCAGGCGGCGGAGGGGGCTGTCCGGCGCATCAGTGGCTCATCAGGCAGCAGAGGGTGGTCGCCTGCAGGACGTCGCGGGTGGCCCCGCCGAAGATCCACTCGCGCAACCGTGTATGCCCGTAGGCGCCCATCACGATGAGGTCGGCGTCGGCGCGCCGCGCGAACTGCAGGACCGTCTCCGCGGCCTCGGCGCCGGGGCTCGGGAGGAGATGGGTGGTCACCGCGGCTCCATGCCCGGACAGGTAGGCGGCCACGTCCTCCGCACCCTCCTCGTGGGCACCGGGCCCCGCCACCACGAGGTGGACGGCCTCGGCCCGGCTGAGGAACGGCAGGGCGTCCTGCACCGCCCGGCGGGATTCCCGCGTGTCCTTCCAGGCCACCACGATCCGTTTCGCCGTCAGGCGCTCGACGCCCGGCGGCGCCACGAGCACCGGGCGGCCGACCGCCATCAGGAGGGCGCCCGCGGCGATGCCCATGAGACCGGGATCGCCGTCGACCGGCCCGTGACGACCCACCACGACCACGTCGGCGGCGCGCGCCTGGGTCGTGAGATAGGCCGTGGGTTCGGCGAGCGCCGCCCGCCAGGCCGTGCGGATTCCGCGGCCAGCCTCGCGCAGGAACACCGCCCGCGCTTCCGCGAGCTGCTCCCGCGCACGCCGGTCCTCGATCTCGTAGATGCGTTCGGATTCGCGGACGTCGCTGACGGCGATGAGGGCGGGCACCTGCCGCGCGGCGACACCGGTCAGGGTCGCGTCGAAGCGCTCGGCCAGGCTCGCGGAGAGCTGGACCCGATCCGCGGCGGCCGCGCCGAGGTCCAGCGACACCATGACGCTCGAAATCTTCATCTCTGCCTCCCGTGGTCCGGCCGTCCGGACCGGACGGGACATCGTGGGGCGCGCCCTCCGCCCGGTCCTTGATCCATCGCAAGGGGTGGGGTGTGGCGTGGTGGTGCCGGCCTGTTCGCGACCCCTAATCGCGCAGGCGTCTCGCCAAGGGGACCGGACCGGGACCGAACCCCTCGGCGGCCACCGACCGAACGACCCGGAGCAGGGCTGCGACGTCCATCGGACGGTCCGTCCCTGCGTCCGGCTGCGGCGCTGCCGGCTCGGCCGGCCCCTGGCCCCGCGGCCCGGCGTGCCCTTGGCCGTCGACGGTCGTCCGCCGCCGCCGGGACAGCCGCGCCCGCAACCAGCGCGGCAGGGGGCGTCCGGACCGGCCCCGCGATCCCCAGACTCGCTCGTCGTCGACAGCCATGCGGCGTCTCCCGTATCCTCTCGATCGTCGGTGCCGCCCCGCGCCGTCCGCATCGGGGCCGCGGCCCCCTTCGCCTTCACGTCGGACGGGCCAGCATGAGCCGGAGCGGCGTGGGGGTCACGACCACGGAAAGGAGCGCAAGACCGAGCGCCTGGAGGCTGCCGATGCTCCGGTGGCGAAAGAGGTCCGCGACGATCGGATCCGCCGACGGTCGCGCTCCGAGGATGTGCGGCACGCCCGTCGCTTGGACCGACCGGACGGAAGCGGATCGCAAGACGATCGTCACCGGAGCCTCCTGTTGCCGTTTGCGGTCGCGATGATGACCGCGGGGCCGGCGCGCACCTTGCGGTGGATCAATGTGACGCCACGGGGACTCCGGACCCTCCGCTTCCGGTCGCGGCGACGGGACGGGCCACGGCACGGAAGCGAAGGCGTGGCGGGCGTCCGCCCGGGGCGGGCCGACGCGACAGGACCTCCCCGGCCGTCCACGAAGGACGGCCGCGAGGCCGCCGCCTCAGCGCAGGATGCGGGGTGCCGGCGTTCCGGCCGATGGGTCGGGCCCATCCGCATCGCACAGGCCGGCCCAGAGCTTCCACTCGGTCCAGGCCTGCTCCAGGGCCGCCACGGCCGCGTCCCGCGAGGACACGGTCGCGCCTCGCCGGAACGGAGACGCCCCGATGTCGAGGTGCAGGCCCCAGGTCCATTGCGCGGCGGGCGGGGGATCGTCGCGGATGCAATCCACCCGCCCGACGATCAGCGCCCCGCTCGTGATGACGTAGGTCTCGCGCGGGTGGTCCTCGAGGCGGGTGTAGATGAGCTGCGCCACGATGCAGTGTGCCTCCGTCCCCCTCGGGCGTCGTGCCTCCGACGGCCTCGCCCCGGCATCCTACCGCAGAGACCGCGCGCGCGAAGCGGCCGGTTTTCCATCCGAAACGGCCCTGCGGGGGCGGGTCGGTCGCTCGGACACGAAAAAAGCCCCGGCGGCGCAGCGGCCGTCCGGGGCTCGATCCATGACGGGCGGCGCGGCCTTCAGAGGCGGGCGGTCTCGCGGCGGTTGAAGGCGAGGGCGCAAAGCGTCGCGACCGCGCCGGAGAGCAGGTAGACGCCGACCCAGGACAGGCCGAAGCGGCTGGAGACGCTGAGCGCCATCAGGGGCGCGAAGCCCGCGCCGATCAGCCAAGCGAGGTCCGAGGTGAGGGCGGCGCCGGTGTAGCGGAAGCGGGTGCCGAGATTTGCGGTCACCGAGCCCGAGGTCTGGCCGTAGGAGAGCCCGAGCAGGCCGAATCCGATCAGCACGTAGATGGTCTGGCCGAGCTCGCTGTCACCGAAGATGATGGGCGCGGCGATGCTGGCCAGGGCGAACAGACCGATCAGGCCGGCCGCCACGCCAACCAGGGTCCGCCGGCCGATGCGGTCGGCCAGGACGCCGGAGAGCACGATGGTGCCGGCGGCCAGGAAGGCGCCCGAGCACTGCACCAGCAGGAACTCGCCCGCCGAGCGGCCGGTGAAGAGGTGGATCCAGCTGATCGGGAACACCGTCACGAGATGGAACAGGGCGAAGCTCGCCAGCGGCACCACGGCGCCGATGAGCACGAACCGGCCGTGCGTACGCAGGAGCTCCAGCACCGGGGTCGGCTCCAGCTCCTGCATCTGCAGCATCCGCGAGAATTCCTCGGTGGCCACGAGCCGCAGGCGGGCGAAGAGCGCCACGACGTTGATCGCGAAGGCCACGAAGAACGGGTAGCGCCAGCCCCAGTCGAGGAAGTCGGCGTTGGAGACGTTGCCGAGGAAGAACGCGAACAGGGCGCTCGCCAGCATGAAGCCGACCGGTGCACCGAGCTGCGGGATCATCGCGTACCAGCCGCGCTGCTTCTCAGGGGCGTTCAGTGCCAGCAGGGAGGCAAGTCCGTCCCAGGCGCCGCCCAGGGCGAGGCCCTGGCCGAAGCGCAGGGCGGCCAGGATCCAGATCGAGAGGGCGCCGAGCTGGTGGTAGTTCGGCAGGAAGCCGATCGCCATCGTCGAACCGCCGAGCAGGAACAGCGCGATCGTCAGCTTCGCCGCGCGCCCGTGACGCCGGTCGATCTCCATGAAGATCACCGAGCCGATCGGGCGGGCGATGAAGGCCAGGGCGAACAGCGCGAAGGCGTAGAGCGTGCCGGTCAGCGGATCGGCGAAGGGAAAGAACACGCCGGGGAAGATCAGAACCGAGGCGATGCCGTAGACGAAGAAGTCGAAATACTCCGCGGCGCGCCCGATTACGACGCCGATGGCGATCTCGCCCGGCGCCACTTTGTGATCGCTCGACGCCTCGTGCGCGTCGCGCTCCAGCGATGAGGAGGAGGGCAATGCGGAGTCTGCGCTCATCAAGGAAACCGTACTCGCTTCATGCGTTCGAGGCCGAATCAGGCGCGGGTGGCGCGTGAGGCCCTGGGATATGGGACACGTGTACGCCCTGCCATTTGTCTGCGTCAAAGCGCAGCGTGACGCGCCCCGGGACAAAGAGCGCGGTGTTTTGGCGCGATCCGTGAAATCGTGGCAGGGTCCATAGCGTGCTTTGTCCTGCATCGGCTATGCCCGCAGCGCTGATCAGACGCGCCGCATGCGACTTGTCAGATTGATGCAATGCAGCGAATTGAGACCCGACGATAACGCCTTCGGTCAATCGGGGCCGTTGGACGTCGCTCATCCGAGATGGTGCCA
Organism: Methylobacterium sp. Leaf94; assembly: GCF_001426045.1. Lineage (NCBI taxonomy): Bacteria > Pseudomonadati > Pseudomonadota > Alphaproteobacteria > Hyphomicrobiales > Methylobacteriaceae > Methylobacterium > Methylobacterium sp. Leaf94. The sequence goes on along the minus strand of NZ_LMRM01000064.1, from coordinate 228,174 downwards.
GACGAGTCCATGCCGGTCAAAACCCTTCGTACGCTCGCGCTCCTCCCGCTGTTCGGACTCCTGTCCGGCTGCAACATGGTCCTGATGCAGCCCTCCGGCGACATCGCAACGCGCCAGCGCGACCTGATCCTGGCCTCCACCGGCCTGATGCTGCTCATCATCATCCCGGTCATCGCCTTCACGCTGCTGTTCGCGTGGCGCTACCGGGTCTCGAACACCAAGGCCGAATACGATCCCGACTGGCACCACTCGACGCAGCTCGAAGTGCTGATCTGGTCGGCGCCGCTGGTCATCGTCATCGCCCTCGGGGCCCTGACCTGGATCAGCACCCACACCCTCGATCCCTACCGTCCCCTGAGCCGCCTCGACGCAGACCGGCCGCTGCCGGCGGGGGTCAAGCCGCTGACGGTCGAGGTCGTCGCACTCGACTGGAAATGGTTGTTCTTCTACCCAGATCAGGGCATCGCCACCGTCAATGAACTGGCGGCTCCGGTCGATGTGCCGATCTCCTTCAAGATCACTTCCGCGACCGTCATGAACTCGTTCTTCATCCCCGCGCTCGCCGGGCAGATCTACGCCATGGCCGGCATGGAGACGAAGCTCCACGCGGTGATCAACAAGGCCGGCACCTACGAGGGCCTCTCGGCCAATTACAGCGGCTCCGGCTTCTCGCGGATGAACTTCAAGTTCCACGGCCTCGACCAGGCCGGGTTCGACCAGTGGGTCGCCAAGGTGAGGGCCGAGGGCAAGCCCCTCGACCGCCAGGGCTACCTCGCCCTGGAGAAGCCGAGCGAGCGCGAGCCGGTGCGCTACTTCTCCACCGTGGAGAACGGCCTCTACGGCGCGGTGCTCAACATGTGCGCCGTGCCGGGCAAGATGTGCATGAACGAGATGATGCACATCGACGCCATGGGCGGGGCCGGCAAGGAGAGCCACGCCAACCGCGAGCGGCTGGAATACGACAACCGCTACGCCGAGCAGGGCATCGAGGCGCCGGGCGCCACGGTCGGCGGCTCCGGCCGCGAATCCCACAGCCGGGAGCAGCCCGAGGGCATGAAGCCCAAGAGCATCGCACCGGAGGTGAAGCCGGACTCGGCACCGGAGCATTCCGGGCACGACCACGGCGGTCACCACGGCGGCCCGGCCGGTGACGGCAAGGATTCCAAGGGCTCGGACTCCGTCGCGCCCGGTCAACTGAATCGATAAACGCGGACGCTTCGGTCGCCCGCACCCCCATTCGGCACACTCCTCTCACGAGTAGGTCCCATGTTCTCCAATCCGGATCTCCAGAAGCTCCTGTTCGGGCGGTTGACGCTCGACGCCGTGCCGCTTCATGAGCCGATCCTCCTCATCACCTTCGCGATGGTCGGCCTCGGCGGCGTCGCGGTGCTCGGTGCGCTTACCTATTTCCGCCTCTGGGGACCCCTCTGGCGCGACTGGTTCACCTCCGTCGATCACAAGAAGATCGGCATCATGTACATCGTGCTCGCGCTGGTCATGCTCCTGCGCGGCTTCGCCGACGCGCTGATGATGCGCGCCCAGCAGGCGATGGCCTTCGGGCCGAACGAGGGCTACCTGCCGCCGCACCACTACGACCAGATCTTCACCGCCCATGGCGTGATCATGATCTTCTTCGTGGCGATGCCGCTGGTCACGGGCCTGATGAACTTCGTCGTGCCGCTGCAGATCGGCGCCCGCGACGTGGCCTTCCCGTTCCTCAACAACTTCAGCTTCTGGATGACGGTGAGCGGCGCCGTGACCGTGATGGCCTCGCTGTTCGTCGGCGAGTTCGCCCGCACCGGCTGGCTGGCCTATCCGCCTCTCTCGGGGCCCGCCATGAGCCCGGGGGTCGGCGTCGACTACTACATCTGGGCGCTCCAGATCGCCGGCATCGGGACCCTGCTGTCGGGCATCAACCTCATCGCCACCATCGTGAAGATGCGGGCCCCCGGCATGACCATGATGAAGATGCCGGTCTTCACCTGGACCGCGCTCTGCACCAACATCCTCATCGTCGCCGCCTTCCCCATCCTCACGGCCGTTCTCGCGCTGCTGTCGCTCGACCGCTACGTCGGCACGCACTTCTTCTCGAACGACCTCGGCGGCAACCCGATGATGTACGTGAACCTGGTTTGGATCTGGGGTCACCCGGAGGTGTACATCCTCATCCTGCCGGCCTTCGGCGTGTTCTCGGAGATTGTCTCGACCTTCTCGAGCAAGCGCCTCTTCGGCTACGCCTCGATGGTCTACGCCACCGTCGTCATCACGATCCTGTCCTACCTCGTGTGGTTGCACCACTTCTTCACGATGGGCTCGGGCGCCAGCGTGAACTCGTTCTTCGGCATCACGACGATGATCATCTCGATCCCGACGGGTGCGAAGATCTTCAACTGGCTCTTCACCATGTACAAGGGCCGCATCCGGTTCGAGGTCCCGATGCTCTGGACGGTCGGCTTCATGGTGACGTTCGTCATCGGCGGCATGACCGGCGTCCTGCTCGCGGTGCCCCCGGCCGACTTCGTGCTGCACAACTCGCTGTTCCTGATCGCCCACTTCCACAACGTCATCATCGGCGGCGTGCTGTTCGGCATGCTGGCCGGCATCACCTACTGGTTCCCGAAGGCCTTCGGCTTCAAGCTCGACGACTTCTGGGGCAAGGTGTCGTTCTGGTTCTGGCTGACCGGGTTCTGGGTCGCCTTCATGCCGCTCTATGTCCTCGGCCTGATGGGCGTCACCCGCCGCGTCCAGCACTTCGACGACCCGTCCCTCCAGATCTGGTTCATCATCGCGGCCTTCGGCGCCGTGCTGATCCTCTGCGGCATCGCCTCCTTCGCGATTACCCTGGTCGTCAGCGTCCTGCGCCGCGAGCAGCTGCGCGACACGACCGGCGACCCGTGGGGCGGCCGGACCCTGGAATGGGCGACCTCCTCGCCGCCGCCGGACTACAATTTCGCTTTCACGCCCGTGATCCACGATCACGACGCGTGGTGGGACATGAAGAAGCGCGGTTACGCCCGGCCGCTTCAGGGGTTCAAGGCCATCCACATGCCGAAGAACACCGCGGCTGGCATCATCCTCGGCGTGCTGAGCATCGTCTTCTCCTTCGCGATGATCTGGTACATCTGGTGGCTTGCGGCCTTCAGCTTCGCCGCGATCGCGGTCGTCGCGATCGGCCACACCTTCAACTACAACCGCGACTTCTACATCCCGGCCGACGAGGTCGTCCGGACGGAAGGCCAGCGGACGTCCCTGCTGGCGGAGCGTGTCTGAGATCATGGCAACCCAGTCTTCCGCTGCCATGAACTTCGAGCCCGGCCGAAGCCCGTCGGTGACGATTCCCCAGGTCGATCCGACGGCCTTCTACGACGCCAAGGGCGAGCATCACCCGGAAGGGAGCACGATGCTCGGCTTCTGGCTCTACCTGATGAGCGACTGCCTCATCTTCGCGGCACTGTTCGCCACCTATGCGGTGGTGGGCCGGAACTACGCCGCGGGGCCCTCGCCGAAGGATCTGTTCGACCTGCCGCTGGTGGCGTTGAACACCTCGATGCTGCTGTTCTCCTCCATCACCTACGGCTTCGCCATGCTGGAGATGGAGAAGGGCGACCTCAGCCGCGTGCAGATCTGGCTGGCGATCACCGGCCTGTTCGGCCTCGCCTTCGTGGGGCTGGAGCTCTACGAGTTCCACCACCTGATCCACGAGGGCGCGACGCCCCAGCGCAGCGCCTTCCTGTCGGCCTTCTTCACCCTGGTCGGCACCCACGGCCTGCACGTCAGCCTCGGCATCGTCTGGCTGGTGACGCTGATGGCGCAGGTGCACAAGCGCGGGCTGGTGCCCGAGAACAAGCGTCGGCTGCTCTGCCTCAGCATGTTCTGGCACTTCCTCGACGTGATCTGGATCGGCGTCTTCACCTTCGTGTACCTGATGGGAGTCCTGCAATGAGCGCCGCGTCGAAGGCAGGACACGACGATCACGGGCACGGACACGGGCATGCCGACGGCGGCAGCCACGGGACCTTCAAGGACTACATGACCGGCTTCGTGCTGTCGGTCATCCTGACGGCGATCCCGTTCATCCTGGTGATGGGCAACGTACTCGGCAACGACCGCATCACCGGCATCGTCATCATGGGCTTCGCGGTGGCGCAGATCGTGGTGCACATGATCTACTTCCTCCACATGAACACGAAGTCCGAGGGCGGCTGGACCATCCTGGCTCTGATCTTCACCCTGACGCTGGTGATCATCACGCTCGCGGGCTCCTTGTGGGTGATGTACCACCTCAACACGAACATGATGCCGCAGCACATGCACATGGGCTGATGGCCAGCCCACGACCGGGGGCGCGGCGCTCCATCTTCGCGCTCGCGGCCCTCGCCGTCACGGGGCTGATCCTCGTGGCGGCCCTCGCGGCTCTGGGGACCTGGCAGGTCCAGCGCCGGACCTGGAAGCACGATCTGATCGCCCGGGTCGAGGCCCGGGTCCATGCCGATCCGGTCGCGGCGCCGGGCCCCGGAACCTGGGACGGGCTGAAGGCGGATGCCGACGCCTATCGCCGGGTGCGGACGAGTGGGCACTTTCGCAACGACCGCGAGACTCTCGTTCAGGCCGTCACCGATCTCGGCGCCGGTTTCTGGGTGCTGACGCCTTTGGAGCGCAGCGACGGTACCGCGATCCTGGTCAATCGCGGCTTCGTCCCCGCGGACCGCCAAGACCCGGCCGCGCGGGCGGCCGGACAGATCGCTGGCGAGACCACCGTCACCGGGCTCCTGCGCCTGAGTGAACCGGGCGGGGCCTTCCTCCGCAGCAATGCCCCCGAGGCCGGGCGCTGGTACTCGCGCGACGTCGCCGCCATCGCGGCGGCGCGGGGGCTCGCCGACGCCGCCCCGTACTTCATTGATGCCGACGCCACCCCGAATCCCGGCGGCTGGCCGGTGGGCGGGCTGACGATCGTGCGGTTTCCGGACAACCACCTCGTCTACGCGATCACCTGGTACGTCCTCGCCCTGATGGTCCTGGGCGCGGTCGGCTACACCCTCCTCGATGCCCGCCGCGGCGCGGGGCGGGCATCGGCCTGAGGTCAGGCCGCGGCGAGGCGCTGCAGCCAGGGGCCCGCTCGCACGACGTCGGCCTGCGAAAGGCCGTGCCCGACGGGCAGGGTCTCGTGCGTGACGGTGGCGCCGGCAGCCCGCAGGCGTTCGGCGAGCGACCCCACATTGGCCGCGGGCACGATCGGGTCGGCGGCGCCCGAGAGCATCAGCACCGGCCGGCTGGCGAGATCCACCGGTAGCGTCTCCCGCAGGGGCACCATCGGGCGCAGGAGCACCGCGCCGGCCAGCACCTCCGGGTGCAGGAGCAGCAGGGTCGCGGCGATGTTCGCCCCGTTCGAGAACCCGACCGCCACCGGCGCGGCGAGGCCGTAGGCCGTCCGCGCCGCGGCGACGAAGCCGGCGAGGTCGGCGGCGCGTCGGCGGAGATCGGCCTCGTCGAACACGCCCTCCGCGAGTCTGCGGAAGAAGCGCGGCATGCCGTTCTCCAACACCGCGCCGCGGGGGGAGAGCAGCGCGGCGCCGGGCAGCAGGGTCCGCCCGAGGGGCAGGAGGTCGGTCTCGTCGCCGCCCGTCCCGTGCAGGAGGAGGAGCGGCGGCAGCCCGGCCTCGGCGGCGGGCTCGAAGCGATGGGTGAAGCGCTGGGCTCCCCCCCAGGATGGTTCGGTCATGACAACCTCGCGACGATCGGTTGGAGCGCGCCCGCTCCGGACGGAGCGAGCGCTTGTCTTCGGCCGGTTTCGTTCAGGCCACTTCGGGCAGGTGCCCCTCGATCTGGGCCCGGTGGGGTTCGAGGAAGGCCGGCAGCTTGAGGTCGCGGCCCAGGGTCTCCACCGGCTCGTCGACGGCGAAGCCCGGGACGTCGGTGGCGATCTCGAACAGCACCCCGCCCGGCTCGCGGAAGTAGACCGAGCGGAAGTACTGCCGGTCGCGCTGCTCGGTGACCCCGAGCCCGTAGGTGCGGGTCAGCGTCTCCACCATCCGCGCCTGCTCCGCGTCGTCCGCCGCCCGGAAGGCGATGTGGTGCACGGAGCCCGCGCCCTGCCGGCCGCGGAGGAACTCGCCCACCGCCCGCAGGGTGACGAAGCCACCCGCGGGCGCACCGCTGGCGTAGCGGGTCGCCGCCCCCTCGCGTCCGGCCTCGTGGAAGCCGAACACCTCGGTCAGGATCGCCGCCGTGCCCTCCGCCTCCTTGAGAAGCAGGGTGACGCCGTGGAACCCGCGGATGGCGTGCTCCGCCGGAACCTCCGCGCCCGTCCAGGGCGCATCGGTCTCCGCCGCCTCGGTGCCGACCAGGGCCAGCATCAGGCCGTCGGGGTCGCGGAAGCGCAGGGTCGGCTCGCCCAGCACCTGAACCAGGGTCTCGTGGGCGACGCCCTTCTCGATGAAGCGGTGGGTCCACCAGCCGATCGAGGCGCGCGGGACCCGGAAGGCGGTCTCCTGGGTCTCGCCGATCCCGACCCGGCCAGGGGCCGCATGCGCGATCGGGAAGAAGGTCAGGATCGTGCCGGGGCGGCCGGTCTCATCGCCGTAATAGAGGTGGTAGGTGCCCGGATCGTCGAAGTTGACGGTCTTCTTCACCAGCCGCAGGCCGAGCACCCGGGTGTAAAAGTCGACGTTGCGGGTCGCGTCGCTGGAAAACGCTGTGACGTGGTGGATGCCATTCTGCGACATGGGACGATCTCCTGGGGGCCGCACCGCGCCGGGACCGGCCGTGCTGCGATGACCGGAAGATGCGCCTTGCCACCGCGTTCGAAAATGGAAACGATGGAAACGCATCGTTTCTGAAAGACCATCGATGAAGCTTCCCGATTTCGAAGCCTGGGCCATCTTCGCCAAGGTGGTCGAGACCGGATCCTTCGGCCGTACGGCCGCTGAGCTGGGCATCACCACGGGTACGGTTTCCAAGGCGGTGACCCGTCTGGAAGTGCGGATCGGGGCGCGCCTGTTCCACCGCACCTCGCGCAAGCTCGCTCTCACGGAGGCCGGCGCCTCGGCCCGGGAGGCCGCCGCGCGCATCCTCGCCGAGGGCGAGGCGGCCGAGGCCCGGGCGCAGGACGCGGCGGCGCAGCCGCGCGGGAAGGTCCGGCTCGCCGCGCCGATGTCGTTCGGGGTGCTGCACGTGGCGCCGCTCCTGCCGGATTTCCTCGCGGCACATCCGGGCCTGAGCATCGACCTGCATCTGGGCGACGATCTGATCGACCTCGTCGGCGGCGGCTTCGACTGCGGCCTGCGCATCGCCGCGCTGACGGATTCCTCGCTCCGGGCCCGGCGGCTCTGCGCGATTCACCGCTCGCTCGTCGCCACGCCGGCATACCTCGCCCGGCACGGATGGCCGGCCCATCCGCACGATCTCGCGGGCCATGCCTGCCTCGGCTACGCCTACCTGCCGAGCCCGGATCGCTGGCGCTTCCTGGGGACCGGCGGCGCGGAGGCCACGGTGGTGCCGGATGGCCCCCTGCGGGCGAACAATGCCGATGCCCTCGCGCCCGCCCTGCGTGCCGGCCTGGGCCTCGCGGTCCAGCCGGACTTCATGGTGTGGGAGGACCTGCGCGACGGGCGCCTGGTCCGGGCCCTGCCGGGCTGGACGCCGCCGCGGATCGACCTCCACCTCGTCACCCCGCCGGGCGATCCGCGCCCGGCCCGGGTCAGCGCCCTGATCGCCTATCTGGCCCACGCCCTCTCGGCCGCGCCCTGGGCGGCCGGGACCGGCACCGTCCCGGCGTGAGCCGCCGGCTCAGGCCTCGGCGATCTCCAGGGTCAGGCCGCGTCCGCGCAGCACCTTGTCGAGCCGCTGGCGCATTTCGGGGCAGAGCTGGTCCACGCGCAGGTGCAGGGTATCGCCCTGCGGCGTCCCGGTGACCCACAGGCGGTAGCGCAGGCCTTCGTCCCGGAGCTGCTCCAGCAGGCGCTCGGAGGCGATTCGGTTGGCCTCGTTGTTCATCGCGATGAGGCGTGCATCCATCTCGGTCTCTCCTGCTTGCAGAAGGGCAACGCGCGACGCGGCCTTTTTCGTCCCTGCGACCTGACTTCGTGGTGAAGCGAAGCGTGTTCGGGCGCCCGAAAGGGGACGGCTGATCTCCCGCTTAATCGGAACACGGGGCCGATGCCGAGGTTCACGGGCATGAGATCGCTGGAGGAGGGTGTGATGACACGCAGGGCCATGATCGCCGTGGCGGTGCTGCTCGCGGGACCGGCCGCGGCGCAATCGGTGAGCGAGAAGACGGGGGTGAATGCGCTGATCGGGGTGAGCCCCTCCACCGCCGATTTCGTGACCCAGGCCGGGGTCAGCGACCTCTTCGAGATCCAGACCAGCCAGCTCGCGGCCGAGCGCAGCGACGCGCCGACCAAGGCCTACGCTCAGAAGATGATCGCCGATCACGAAAAGACCACGGGCGAGCTGAAGGCCATGGTCCAGGGTGGGAAGGTCCAGGCCACCCTCCCGACGGCCCTCGACAGCACGCATCAGGGCAAGCTCGACACCCTGAAGGGCCTGCAGGGCGACGCCTTCACGAAGCAGTATCACAGCGATCAGGTGAAGGCGCACAAGGATGCGGTCGACCTGTTCCAGCGCTACGCGAAGGGCGGCGACAATCCGGACCTGAAGGCCTGGGCGGCCAAGACCGAGCCGGCCCTCGCGCATCACCTCAAGATGGCGCAGGATCTCGATAGGTAAGTCGCGTCCCCCCGGCGAGCGGTACGGCGGAGACCCGTCCCGACCCGCCGCCGGATCAGAAGACCTCGTCCGTGTGGACGTCGAAGCGGGCGAGGTGCGCGTAACCGAAGTTTGTGGTGATCGCCACGTCGGTCGCGTCGCGCCCGCGGGCCATGACGATCCGGCCGATGCGCGGCGTGTTGTGGCGCGCGTCGAAGGTGTACCAGGTCCCGTCGAGATAGACTTCGAACCAGGCCGAGAAATCCATCGGGTCAGGCACCGGCGGGATGCCGATATCGCCGAGGTAGCCGGTGCAGTAACGCGCCGGAATGTTCATGCAGCGGCAGAACGCGACGGCGAGATGCGCGAAATCGCGGCAGACGCCCTGGCGCTGCATGAAGCCGTCCCAGGCCGTCCGGGTGGCATCGGCGCACATGTAGTCGAAGCGGATGCGATCGTGCACGTAGTCGCAGATCGCCTGTACCCGGCCCCAGCCGAGGGGCGTGCCGCCGAACAGCGACCAGGCCGTCTCGGACAGCTTGTCGGTGTCGCAGTAGCGGCTGCCCAGGAGATAGACGAGCACGTCGTTGGGCAGGTTCTGCACCTCGATCTGCTGGGCGTTGGGCGCATAGGCGTCGGGCAGGCCGGAATCCTGGACCACGAAATCGGCCGAGATCGTCAGGCGGCCGGGGGGCGTGACGATGCGGGTGCAGATGTTGTCGAAGACGTCGCGATAGTCCTGCGACGGGATCGGCGGATCGAACTGGATGACGTGGGGGGTCAGGACGTCCGGCATCCGTGAGGGGTGCACGCTCAACGCGAGGATCATCGGCGTTGGCTGAACCGATTCGAAGGCGATGTCGAACCCAGTCCTGATCTTCATATCCACCACCTGATCCTGTCGAGAAACACACGCTCTTCACTTGCGACCGGGCGGCGGTTACCGCGCCGGTGCGTCAACGCGCCAGATCCGGATCCGTCGCCCGAGGCCCCCCGGCCCCCGGCTCGACTTCCTGGACATCGACGCTCACCGTCATGCCCAGATCGTCCGCCGGAAACCCGAAGAACGACCCGTGCAGCGGGACTGCCTGGCGCGGGTCTCGCGCCACCGCGACCCGGATCAGATCCCGGTTTCCGACGATGCCGTTCGTCGGATCGAACTCGATCCAGCCCGCGCCGGGCAGGTAGACCTGCACCCAAGCATGAGTCGAGCCACCGCCCACGTGCCGATCGCGATCCCCGCGTGGGTTGTAGAGGTAGCCCGAGACGAAGCGGGCCGCCATGCCGAGGGCCCGCACGGCCTCGATCATCAACACCGCGAAATCGCGGCAGCTTCCGCGCTTCAGGCGCAGCGTCGTCACCGGATCCTGCACGCCCTTCTCGGAGCGGGCCAGATACGCGAAGTTGCGCCGGACGCTGCGGGTCATCTCGGCCAGAAGGTCCTGGGTCCCGATCCGTCCGGCGGGGGGCACGAAGCTGCGGGCCCAGGCGTCGACCTCGTTGCGCGGATCGGCGTATTGCCGCTCCATCGAGCGGCTGAGATCCGGGATATCGTCGGCTCCGTAGCCGAACGGGTAGAACGCCGCATGGGCGGCGATGGGGAAGACCGGCGCCGATTCCGGCGTGTGGTCGAGGGTGATCGCGCATTCGAAGGTGAGCTGCGCGGCCCGCCCCGTGAAGGTGGCCACGGCCACGCAGTTGCCGAAGACGTCGTGGAGCCAGCGCAGGCCGCTCGGCTCCGGCGTGATCTTCAGGGTCGCCGAGATCAGGCGCTGGTCGTAGCTGTCGCGAGGCCGGAACAGGATGCGGTGTTCACCGAAGGCCACCGGCTGCCGGTAACGGTAGGTGGTGCGGTGACGGACGGACAGGATGGGCAAGGCGAGGGGCTCCACCGCGCCGGATCGGCGTGGTCTAGTCGGCGCGGACGCTGGGTTCGGCGATGCAAGTCGTGCGCCGGAGCGCCCCGCCGCGGGAGCGGCGGAAACGCCTCTCGGCGGGGCGATCCGACCGGGTCAGGGCACGATGGGCTGGGGCACGGTGCTGGCGATTTCCGCCTCGCTCAGGAGATCGAACGGGCGCCACGGCTTCGGAATGAACACTGCCTGCTCCGGCAGGGTTCCGGGTCGTTCGGCCCGCCGGCCCGAGGTGACCACCATGCGGGCCGCCGGCCAGAGCAGGGCGACCGCGGAGGCGAGCTGGACCCCGTCCATCGCGCCGGCCAGGCTCACATCCGCGAAGACCAGGGCGACGTCGCCGCCGCGCTCGCGCATGATGGTGAGCGCGGCCTCCGCGCTGTCGCAGCCGATGGCGGTCAGGTCGGTGTCGCTCAGGAGCGCCTCGGCCAGCGCCCGCGTGGCGGCGTCGTCCTCGACCACGAGGGCGAGCTTGGATGGGCGGGGCTTGGCCGGATTGGGCTTGGCCACCGGTTCCGGTTCGACCTTGCGCACGAGGATCGCGAGGTGTTCCGGCACGCCCTCGGCGATCAGGTCGTCGTAGAAGGCGGCGAGGGCCTGGCCGATCCGGTCGAGCGACATCCCGGGACTCAGCGTGTCCGCGAGCGATGTCCGGCTGACGGCGGACGTGTCGTCCGCGTTCGTACCTTTCGGGTCCGGCAAGCAGGGCCTCCGCGGTGTGTGTCTCGAGGCGGGCCAGAAGGGCTCGCCGACATTAAAGCCGGGAGATCACGGTCAGTTGCGGGAAATCATCCCGGACGCTGTCCGCCTTGTGCGTTTCATCAGTCCGCCGTCGCGTCGGCATAGGCCAGGATTCCGGCCATGGAGCGCACGTCGCGGTAGCGTTCGCCGCGGGTGCTCATCATCGCTTCGAACTTCTCGTGCACCTGCGCCACCGACAGGCTGACGGCCTTCCGGCGCCCGCGCTGGGCGGCGAAGAAGATCGTCTTGTTGGCCCGGGCCGGGCCGGGCAGCATCTGCGCGGCGGCGGCCTTCGGCGTGTCGACCACGGTGGCGAGGAAGTCCTCGGCGTCGTCCGGGCCGAGGAAGTGGGCGAGGTAAACCTCGCCCAAGGTGAGTTCGCGGCCGATGCGGAGCGCGATGCGGGCGGCGTCGCGCTTCAGCATCTCGCCGGCCATCAGCGCGGACAGGTAGGGGTCGCGGCGCATCTCGAGAATGCGGGTCCGGTCGGCCGGATCGAGGACTGTGGGGCGTCCGTTGTCGCCCGCGACCACGAGGGCGGCATCCGTGGCGAGGCCGTATTTCGGCCCGAAGTCGCGCACCACGCCGAGCCAGGTCCGCTCGATGAACTGGAACAGGCCGGTCGCGGAGGACGTCTGGGCCTGGACCTCGGTCTTGAAGCTCGATTCCTTGTCGGCCACCGCCATCAGCAGGACGGGGTCGGTTTCCACCGCCTGCGCGGCGCGGACGATCTTCTGCACGAGGTGGCGCCGGATCTTCATCGGCCCGAATTCGAGGACCTCGTTCGGGTCGCCGACCGAGCTCTCGGTCAGGAGGTAGTCGTAGGAGACGCGGTCCACCGCATTGGAGCCGAGCTCGGTGTCGAGGTCATGGACCGGGGCGAAGGCGGAAGCGGCGGTGATCACCGCGCGGGGCGCGCTCGCCTGGGCGGAGGTCTGCAGGATGACCGGGACCGGCTGGATGCGCGGACGCGGCATGGTGATCTCAGTCATCGCCTGGGCCGACTGCACCACGCCGGTGTCCGGCCCGACGCCGTAGACCAGGACTCCGCCGAGGCCACCCGCCAGCAGCACCATGGAGAGCACGGAGCGGGCCAGGGCGGGACGGCTGCCGTGATCGCGTCCGATGCGGCCGCCGAGGGTGAGGGCATCCGATGACGACGGAGCGGCGCCGAGGCCGGAGCGCGGTGCGAGTGAGCCCTTGACGGGCGCCCCCTTGGCGATGGGGCCCTTGGCGAAGACGGTCCGTGACGATCCGACGTTTCGACCCTGCATCTGCGCGACCCAACCCCGTTCCTAAGCGACGGATTGAGATTAGCTTGACAGATGTGGCGACAACACGGCCCAGTTTGGGGCAATCCCGTGGCAAGATTGGCACGGTGTCCAGAGCGTTTTCGCACATCGCAGCCGGACGGGGCGGGACGCGAAACGCCGAACGCGGCCATGCCGGAGCACGACCGCCAAACAAATCTCATCGAGAAGGAATGGTACCACTGCCCCGGCTCGAACGGGGGACCTCTTGATCCACAATCAAGCGCTCTAACCAACTGAGCTACAGCGGCACTGCGGGCGATCTATCCCGACCCGCGCCGCATTTCAAGCCGCCTTCGTTCGATCGTCGGCAAAAGTGTGGACCATTCTCCCGTCGAGCCCGAGGCGCCGGGCGGGCGACGGCGCCGAGCGGTCGACGCCGGGGCCGCCGACGGGCTAAGCAGGGCGCGGGTCCATCTCCCTGCGCGCGTTCCTCCCGGCGCACGCTCCCGTTCACCGGTCGATGCCACCGCACGCCATCCCCTCCCGACCGCCGCTCGCCCAGCGGGTGCTCGTGCAAGCGCCCGGCCAGCTGCGCGCCCTCGTGCGCGGCAGCGAGATCGGCCTGATCGTCCTGGCCGCCCTGATTGGCTGCTGCGGCGGCGTCGCGGTGGCCGGAATGAACCGCGCGACACAGGCCCTGCGGGAGCTTCTCTACGGTCTGCCGCCGGGCTTGCGCCTGAGCGCGGCCACCGATCTCCCGCCCCTCGTGGTTCTCCTGGCGCCGGCCTTCGGCGGCGTTCTGCTCGCGCTCTTCACCCTGGCCCTGCGCTGGCAGCGACGGCCCCGGCGCCCGGTGGTCGACCCGATCGAGGCGAACGCCCTGCATGGCGGACGGATGTCGATCCGCGATTCCACCATCGTGGTGATCCAGAACACCATCTCCAACGGCAGCGGCATCTCGGTGGGAATGGAGGCGGCCTACACGCAGTTCTGCGCCGGACTGGCCTCGCGCCTCGGCCTCGCCTTCGAGCTGCGCCGGGCCGATCAGCGGACCCTCGTCGGCTGCGGCGCGGCGGCGGCCATCGCGGCGGCCTTCGGGGCGCCGCTGACGGGGGCGTTCTACGCCTTCGAGCTCATCATCGGCACCTATTCCATCGCCACGCTGACCCCGGTCGTTGTCGCCGCCCTCTGCGGCAGCGTCGTCGCCCGCGCCCTGGTGGCCCAGACCTCCCTCGTTACGGTGGAACGGGCCGATGCCGTGACCACGACGGTCCTGACCACCCTCGACACGGTTCCGAGCCTCGCCCTCGGACTGATCTGCGCCGGCCTCGGCATCCTCATCATGCGCGGCGTGACCCTGGTGGAAGCCGGCTTTCGCGCCACCCGCCTGCCGACCCTCTGCGTCCCGATTCTCGGCGGCCTGTGCGTCGGCGGGCTGGCGCTCATCGCCTCGCCGCAGGTCCTCTCCGGCGGACACGGGGCGCTGCACCTGCACCTCGACGCCCATGGCACCACCCTCGGCCTCTCGGCCCTGATCGTGCTGTTCGTCGCCAAGGCGACGGCCTCGGCGGTCTCCATCGGGTCGGGATTCCGCGGCGGCCTCTTCTTCGCCTCGCTCTTCCTCGGCGCGATCGTGGGCGAGATCTTCGCCGCCGGCATGCCGATGATCCTGCCCGGCTTCGCCGCGTTCGGGCTGACCCCGCTCGCCTACGCGGTGATCGGCATGAGTGCGCTCGCCGTGGCGGTGATCGGCGGACCGCTGACCATGACGTTCCTCGCCCTCGAACTCACGGGCAGCTTTCCGATCGCCGGCCTGGTGCTCGTGGCGGTGATCGCCTCGTCGCTGACCGTGCGGAAGACCTTCGGCTATTCCTTCGCGACCTGGCGCTTCCACCTGCGCGGCGAGAGCATCCGCAGCGCGCACGATGTCGGTTGGATCCGGACCCTCACGGTCGGCAAGCTGATGCGCCGCGAGGTGCCGACGGCCGCCCTCGACCAGAGCCTCGCCAACTTCCTGCGCAAGCACCCCCTGGGCTCGCCCTCCCGGGTGGTGATGGTGGACGGGCAGGGGCGCTATGCCGGCATCATCCTCGTGCCGGAAGCCCACGCGGCCCTGCTGGAGGCGGAGGCCGAGGCGCCGGGTCTCCCCGCGCTCCTGCGCCACACCCACGACGTCCTCACCGCCGACATGAACGCCAAGATCGCCACGGCGATCTTCGACCGGACGGAGAGCGAGGCCCTGGCGGTGGTGGATGACCTGAAGAGCCGCAAGGTCATCGGCCTCCTCACCGAGAGCCACACCCTCAAGCGCTACAGCGAGGAACTGGACCGGCAGCGCAGGGCGGTGCTGGGGGAGACGAGCTGAATTACTGGCCGGGCGGAAAAGCGCCGCGCGGTCACGGACGCCCCGTGGCCCGGCGCCAGCCGGCATAGCCGAAGGCGAAGAGGCTGGCCCCGCCCATCATCAGGAGGCTCCAGCCCCAGTCGCTCGGCACCTGCCCGTCGACCGGATGACCGGCGAGGCCGGAGGCCAGCACGAGGCCGAAACCGGTGACGACGGCGGAGAGCAGAAGCCCGAGGCTGATCCCGATACTCATCACGAAACGCCTCCCACGCAGGAGATCCGGGCGCCGCGGCGCGGGCGCGCAAGGGCCGACGCCGGGTCCTGGGCGGGACGCGGCGCCGGCAGGGTCGGATCAGGGGATCACTTGATCAGAGGGTCCCTTCGTCGAAGGGCCCCTTCATCAGGGGTCACTCGAGTGAAGGATCACTTGGGGACGGCGGTCGAACCCGTCGTCGCCGCGGATGCCGGCGCCTTCTGCGGGGTTCCGAGCACGTTCACCACGTCGAAGCGCACGCCGTCCTCCACCTTCTTCAGGAGGGCGTTGCCCTCGTAATACTTGCCCTGTCCGATCAGGCTCGCCGCCTGATCGACATCGGTGGTCGTCTGGTTCAGCGGCACGACGGCCAGGACGAAGTTCATGTCGACGCCGGCGAGCTTGAGCTGGTCGATGGCCGACTTGCGGTCACCCTTCTCGAGGCTCTTGTTCGCGGTCGCCACGGCGGCCGCCTTGGTCGGCGTGGCGACGAAATCCTCGCCGAGCGTCAGCTGGCCGTCGACGGGCAGCCAGGCCGTGGGCTGCGTGGATGCCTTCGCCTCCGCGGTCTTAGCGTCGGCCGCCTTCGCATCGGAAGCCTTCGCATCGGAAGCCTTCGCCATCGCGGCGTGCTTGTCGGGTCTCCGCAGGTCTGCTTCCGCCTTGGTGTAGATCGCCTCGTCGGTCTTGGCCTTGGCGAGCGACGCCTGCGCCTTGCCGATCAGGGTCTTGGCGAGGGTCGGATCGGCGTCGAAGATGGCGATGCGGGCGAGGTGCAGGTCGCGGAAGGCCTGGGCGCCGTCCTTCGACAGCTTGCCCACGTCTCTGTCCGCCGCCTGCTGCGCGGCCGTCACCGGCGGAGCCGTCGCGGGCTTCACCGCATCGTTGGCCAGTGCCACACCGCTGAGGAGCGAGGTTGCGGCAAGGAAAGCGGCAACTGTTCTTGTCTTATTCATCACACTGCCTCCGAAGAAGAGCCGCGCCTGGATCGTGGATCGAACTGATCTCCCTGCGCCGGCGATCTCTTCTGAAGCAAATGTGGTCTTGGCCAATCGAGATGTCATCTTAAAGTTTGGTCAGGTTCAGTTCATCAAATATTCGTTGACAGCAGCCCAGACGCGGAGGTGCATCAAGCCGTTTCCGAGTCGGATGCCGGCGGCACAAAAAAGCACGCGGTGATCGCTCACCGCGTGCCGGTCGTTCGCCCGAGGAGGAAACGGCTCAGGCGGCCGAGAGGCGGGACTTGCGGGTCAGCGCTTCCTCGACGGTGCCGTCGCCGTCGAGGTAGCCGTGACGCTTCGGGTTCGGCATGATCAGCGAGCCGATGAAGGCGACGCCGAGCATGACGGTCACGTACCAGAAGAACGTGCTCTCGAAGCCGACCTGCTTCAGGTAGAGCGCGACCATCTCGGCGGTGCCGCCGAACAGCGAATTGGCGATGGCGTAGGAGAGGCCGACGCCCAGGGCCCGCACCTGCGTCGGGAACAGCTCGGCTTTCACGATGCCGCTGATGCCGGTGTAGAAACTGATCACGATCAGGCCGACCATGATCAGCGCGAAGGACAGGACCGCGTTCTGCGTGGACCCGATGGCGGTCATCAGCGGCACCACCATCAGGGTCCCGAGGCCGCTGTAGAGCAGCATGTTGGCCTTGCGCCCGATCCGGTCCGACAGCCAGCCGAAGAAGGGCTGGATGATCATGTAGACGAACAGGGCGGCGGTGGAGATCTGCGAGGCCGTGACCTTGTCGATATGCGCCGTGTTGAAGAGGTACTTCGGCATGTAGGTGGTGAAGGTATAGAAGCTCAACGAGCCGCCGGCGGTGTAGGCCAGCACCACGCAGAAGGCGCGCCAGTGCTTGAACAGGGCCGCGAAGGTGCC
Organism: Methylobacterium sp. Leaf94; assembly: GCF_001426045.1. NCBI lineage: Bacteria > Pseudomonadati > Pseudomonadota > Alphaproteobacteria > Hyphomicrobiales > Methylobacteriaceae > Methylobacterium > Methylobacterium sp. Leaf94. Next base: position 211,086 of record NZ_LMRM01000064.1, on the reverse strand, counting down.
GGAATCCTTCTTGGCCATGTCTTCCTTGGTCGCCGTCTCGGCCAGCGACGAACGCAGGTAGAGCGCGACAACCGCCGCGATGGCGCCGATGACGAACGGGATGCGCCAGCCCCAGGCCGTCAGTTCCTGCGCGGTGAGGAAGCTCTGGAGGATGATCAGCACCAGCGAGGCGAGGAGCTGGCCGCCGATCAGGGTGACGTACTGGAAGGAGGCGAAGAAGCCGCGACGGCCCTTCACGGCGATCTCGCTCATGTAGGTGGCGCTGGTGCCGTACTCACCGCCCACCGACAGGCCCTGGATCATCCGGGCGAGCAGCAGCAGGGCCGGCGCGAGCTGCCCGACCGTGGCGTAGGTCGGCAGCACCGCGATCATCAGCGACCCGGCGCACATCATCAGCACCGAGATCAGCATCGAGGTCTTGCGGCCGAGGCGGTCGGCGATGCGCCCAAACAGCCAGCCGCCGATCGGGCGCATGAAGAAGCCCACCGCGAACACGGCGGCCGATTGCAGGAGCTGACTGGTGCTGTCACCGGCGGGAAAGAACACCGGTGCGAAGTAGAGCGCGAAGAACGCGTAGCAGTAGAAATCGAACCATTCGACGAGATTGCCCGACGAGGAGGCGACGATCGCCTTGATCCGGCGTCGGTTGTCCGCGGCGTCCTCCGCCTTGGTCGGAATGGTCCCGGCCCCACCTGTCATACGTCTCATCCCTGTGCTCTGAACAATGCCGTTCCGCGGCTTGCTTGACGGGGACGTTATCGCCTCGAACGCGATTTCCAAAGAGCGATCAGCGGGTTGTCGGACACGGCCAAGATGACGATGAAACCACGCTGTGGAAGACGTGCCCCTGAGCTTGGCTGTACCGAGTCAATAGGCTGATCGCGATCAGCAGCAAGATCAGCGCAAGAAATCCGGGAACGGTTTCTCGAAGATCCTCGTTGCGGACGGCATCGACGTCGAGCGGCGTCCGACAACAACGAGAGTGGAAACGATCCCATGAGCAAGCTCTTTCGGAGCACGGTGACGGCGGCGGCCCTGGTGATCGGCGCAGCGAGCGCGTTCGCGCAGGGCGGGCCGGGCGGCGGCGCTGGTGGCGGGGCAGGCGGTGCCGGGGGCGGCGCGGGCGGTGCCGGGGGTGGCGGCGCCGGTATGGGCGCGGGCGGCGGCGCCGGTGGCGCGGGTCCGGGTGCGGGTGGTGCCGGCGGAATGCGCGGTGGCGCCGGTGGCGGTGCGGGCGGTGGCGCCGGCATGCGGGGCGGCGAAGCCGGCGGTGCGGCTGGCGGCGCAGGCACGCGCGGCGGCGCCGGCGGTGCGGAGACCGGGGCCGGTCCGGCCGGTGGTGCCCAGCGCGGCGAGGCCGGTGGCCGTGGCGCCGAGGGTGGCGCAGGGCGGCAGGACGGTCGTCCGGGTCAGGCGGCCGGAGAGCGCGGCGGCCGCGAGGACGGTGGCGCCGCGGCACGAGACGGCCGGGGCGACCGGGACGGCAAGGGAGATCGCGACGGCAAGGCGGACCGCGACGGCAAGGGCGATCGGGGCGGCAAGGCTGATCGCGACGGCCGCGAGGAGCGCGGTGGACGGGCCGACCGCGATGAGCGCGGCGGTCGCGACGGCCGCGTCGAGCGCGAGGGCCGGGGTGGTCGCGGCGACCGTGGCGATCGCGGCGCCGTCCGCGGCGCCTATGGCCGCCTGGGGGCGCCGCAGCGCACCGAGTTCCGCCAGAGCGTGTTCCGCCGGGGCATCCCACGCCTCGCCGCCGGCGCCTTCGCGCTCACCGTCGGCACGGCTATCGCCCGCAGCTACACCCTCTACGACCTGCCGCCGGACATCGTCCGGATCGCGCCGGAATACGAGGATTACCGCTACGTGCTGGTGGACGACGACATCGTCATCGTCGATCCCGACACCTACGAGATCGTCGACGTGATCCGCGGCTGACCCGAGCGATCGGAACCGCGTCGGGGGCGGGGCTTCAGGCTCCGCCCCTTCGCGTTTTCCGCTCAGCGCTTGCGGTCGAGGAGGCCGGAGACCACCCGTGCGGTGTAGTCGACCATCGGCACGATGCGGGCATAGTTCAGGCGCGTCGGGCCGATGACCCCCACCACGCCGACGATCTTCTGCGACCCGTCGCGGAACGGAGCCGCGATCATCGAGGAGCCTGAGAGCGAGAAGAGCTTGTTCTCCGAGCCGATGAAGATGCGCACGCCCTCGCCGCCCTCGGCCCGGGACAGGAGTTCGATCACGTCCTTCTGGGTCTCGAGGTCGTTGAACAGCAGGCGGATGCGGTCGAGATCCTCGGCGGCCCGCAGGTCGTCCAGGAGATTGGCCTGACCGCGCACGATGAGCTGCCGGGCATCCGAGGGGCCGACGCTGACGGCGAGGCCGGCATCCACGAGGCGCTCGGTGATCACGTCGAGTTCGCGCTTCATCGCTTGCCGGCCCGACTCGATCTCGGCGCGGAGCGTCCCCAGGGTCCGGCCCTGGAGCCGGGCGTTCAGGTAGTTCGAGGCCTCCTGGAGAGCCCCCGCCGGCAGGCCCGCCGGCAGGTCGAGGAGGCGGTTCTCCACCGAGCCGTCGTCGGAGACCAGGACGACCAGCGCCCGGGTCGGGTCGAGGCGGACGAACTCGATATGCTTCAGGTGGACGTTGGTCTTGGTGGTGAGCACCACGCCGGCCCCGCGGGAGATCCCTGAGAGCAGCATCGAGGCCTCGGCCAGGGCGGAATCGAAGGTATGGCCCGAGGCGGCCGCGCGCATCTGCGCCTCGATCCGCTCCTGCTCCTCACGCCCGACATCGCCGAGCTCCAGCATCGCATCGACGAAGAAGCGCAGGCCCTGCTCCGTGGGCAGACGGCCGGCCGAGGCGTGGGGTGCGAAGATCAGCCCGGAATGCTCGAGATCCGCCATGACGTTCCGGATCGAGGCCGGCGACAGGGCCATGGGCAGGATGCGCGCGAGGTTACGCGAGCCGACCGGCTCGCCGGTCGTCAGATAGCTCTCGACGATCTGCCGGAAGATTTCACGCGAGCGTTCGTTCAGCGCGCTGAGAACCTGCATCTGCTGCGATGTGGAGAAGGGGCGGGCGGGCTCGGTCACATTCCATTCCTGAGGCGGAGAGTGTGACGGTCTCCCGTGCTTTACACAATGCCGTCCACCGTCGCCCCTGGCGGACGCAGGGAGAATACGAGAAACCGCTTGGCCGCGGAAGGCGTTCCGCACCTCGGGCTCACCGGCGGCGCCGGCAATCCGCCCGACCTCGCTTGCCGGGCGGGGGCCGGAACCGTAAAGCCGCACTCCATCGACACCGGTAAGGAGAGCGGCATGCGGTCCTCGAAGCGCGCGAACGACGAACTGCGCATGGTCACCCTGGAGCGCGCCGTCTCCCGCCACGCCGAAGGCTCATGCCTCGTCAGCTTCGGCGACACCAAGGTGCTGTGCACGGCCACCCTGGAAGAGCGCGGCCCTGGCTGGCTGCGCGGCTCCGGCAAGGGCTGGGTCACCGCGGAATACGCCATGCTGCCGCGCGCCACTCACGCGCGCACCCGGCGCGAGGTGACGGCCGGCAAGCCCTCCGGACGCACCCAGGAGATCCAGCGCCTGATCGGCCGCTCCCTGCGCGCCGTGACCAACCTGCCGGCGATCGGCGAGCGCCAGATCACCGTCGATTGCGACGTGATCCAGGCCGATGGCGGCACCCGCACCGCGGCGATCACCGGCGCCTGGGTCGCCCTGCACGAGTGCTTCACCTGGATGCGCGGCCGCTCGATCATCTCGGTCGACCCCCTGCGCGACCACGTGGCGGCCGTCTCCTGCGGCATCTACAAGGGCAAGCCCGTCCTCGACCTCGACTATTTGGAGGATTCCGCGGCCGAGACCGACGCCAACTTCGTCATCACGGGCACCGGGGGCCTCGTCGAGGTCCAGGGTACCGCCGAGGGCAAGCCGTTCTCGGAGGAGGAGCTATTCGAGCTGATGCGCCTCGCCCAGGGCGGCATCCAGTCCCTCGTCGCCCTCCAGAAGCAGGCCGTGGCGCAGTGAGTCTCCGCATGAGCGAGCACCGCATCCTCACGGGTCGCGTCGTCATCGCGACCCACAATGCCGGCAAGCTCGTCGAAATGCGCGAGTTGCTGGCGCCCTTCGGCGTCGACGCGGTCTCGGCCGGCGAACTCGGCCTGCCCGAGCCGGACGAGACCGGGACGATGTTCGCCGAGAACGCGGCCATCAAGGCGCACGCCGCCGCGACGGCCTCGGGCCTGCCGGCCTTCGCCGACGATTCCGGCCTCTGCGTCAACGCCCTCGACGGGGCACCCGGGCTGTTCTCGGCCCGCTGGGCCGGGCCGTCCAAGGATTTCACCGGCGCCATGGCGCGGATCGCCGCGGAACTCGACAAGCGCGGCGCCACCACCCGGCGGGCGCACTTCGTCTCCGCCCTGGTGATCGCCTGGCCGGACGGCCACACCGAGACCTTCGAGGGCCGGGTCTTCGGCGAACTCGTGCCGCCGCGCGGCGCGAGCGGGTTCGGCTACGACCCGATGTTCCAGCCCGACGGCGACCACCGCACCTTCGGGGAGATCTCCTCCGCGGAGAAGCACGGCGTCGACTGGCAGACCGGCAACGCCCTGTCGCATCGCGCCCGCGCCTTCGTGCTCCTGGCCCAGACCTGCCTGCGGCGTCCGTAAACTGCCTGCGGCGCCCTTGAGACCGGCCGCGGGATTGCCAAACGGCGGTCCCGCGCGCACATCCGCGTCATGACCGAACCGACAGGCCCGGACCACCCGACCCGCGATGCGGGGTTCGGGGTCTATGTCCACTGGCCCTTCTGCGCCGCGAAGTGCCCGTATTGCGACTTCAACAGCCACGTGCGCCACGCGCCCGTGGACGAGGGCCGCTTCCTGGACGCCTTCCGGGCCGAGATCGCCCATGTGGCGGCGCGGACGCCCGGACGGACGGTGTCGAGCGTCTTCCTCGGCGGCGGTACGCCCTCCCTGATGCAGCCCGCCACCGTGGCGGGCCTGCTCGACGCCATCGGCGGCGCCTGGACCGTGACGCCCGACGTCGAGATCACCCTGGAAGCCAATCCCACCAGCGTCGAAGCGGAGCGCTTCCGCGGCTACCGCGCCGCCGGGGTCAACCGCGTCTCCCTCGGCGTCCAGGCCATGGACGACGCCGCCCTGAAGCAGCTCGGCCGCCTGCACAGCGCAGCCGAGGCCATGGCGGCGGTGCGGGTCGCGGCGGCGCATTTCGAGCGCTACTCCTTCGACCTGATCTATGCCCGGCCCGACCAAGGTCCGGCCGCGTGGCGGGCCGAACTCGAAGGTGCCATCGCCCGGGCGGCGGAGCACCTGTCGCTCTACCAACTCACCATCGAACCGGGCACGCCGTTCTACGGCCTCGCCGCCGCCGGCAAGCTGGTGCCGCCGGACGACGATGCCGCGCGTGCCCTCTACGACGTGACCCAGGAGGTCTGCGACCGGGCCGGCTTGCCGGCCTACGAGATCTCCAACCACGCCCGGCCCGGCGCGGAATCCCGGCACAACCTCCTGTACTGGCGCTACGGCGAATATGCGGGCATCGGCCCCGGCGCCCACGGACGCCTCGTCGAAGCGGCAGGCCGGATCGGCACCGTCACCGAGCGGGCGCCGGAAGCCTGGCTCGCCCGGGTAGAGGGGCGGGGTCACGGCATCGTCGAGACCGAGACGCTGGCCGCCTCGGACCAGGGCGACGAGTTCCTGATGATGGGTCTGCGCCTGCGCGAAGGCATCGACCCCGCGCGCTACGCCGCCCTGAAGGGGAGGGCCCTCGACCCGGGGCGGATCGACGGCCTCATCGCCGAGGGGCTGATCGCCCGACATGCGGGCGGCCGCATCGCCGCGACGCCCGCCGGCGCGCCGGTGCTCAACGCGCTGGTGGCCGCGCTCGCCGCCTGATCAGGTGCCCGACGGGCCGAGGGTGCGCGGCGCCGGGCTGACGATGGCCGGCGCACCCGAACGGATCTCGTAGACCGCCAGCGCGCGGTCGCTCGGGCCGTCCGGCCGGAACCGGAAGGTCCCGTCGACGCCGGAGAAGCCGGACGGGTTGGTGAGCGTGGTGTCGGCGAAACGCTGCGAGCCGAACTGGCGCGACAGGGCCGCCATCAGCGAGACCGCGTCGTAGGCCAGGGTGGCGACGCGCGGCGGCACCGAGCCGAACCGCGCCTGGTAGCGCTGCGAGAAGCCGGTGAAGCCGGCTGCGTCCGGGGCCGCGAACCAGCCGCCCTGGAGGGCGGGCAGGGCGAAGATCCGGGGATCGTTCCAGACGGCGGTGCCGATCGGCCGGACCCGGCCGGGGGCGAACCCGGCCTTGGTCAGGGCCGGGGCGACGGTGGCGAGGCCATCCGGCGTATCCGGCAGGAACAACGCGTCGGCCTGAGCCGCCGGCCCGGTGATCAGCCCGCCGAGGCGCCCGATGGCGGGGGCCGGATTGCCGACGGGATAGCGCTCGATCGCCACGAGGCGCGCGCCCTTGCGGGCTACCGCCTCGCGGAACTGCGCCTCCACGGCGTTTCCGTAGCTCGAATCCGGGATCATCGCCGCGAAGGATTTGCGGCCGGACGCGACGGATTCGTCGACGACCCGGTCGACCTCGGCCTGGGGCAGGAAGCTCAGGAGGTAGGTGCCGCGGGCCGCGACCCCGGCATCGGTCGAGAAGGCGATGAGGGGCTTGCCCGCCGCGCGTACCACGCCGGCCGCCGCCTGGACGTTGGCGGCGAAGAGCGGGCCGAGGACGACCTCGGCCCCATCCGCCACGGCGGCTTGGGCCGCCTCGCGGGCGCCGTCCGGCGCGCCGCGGTCGTCCTTCACCAGGATCTGCAGGTCGGACTTCTGGAAATCCTCGATGGCGATTTCGGCCGCGTTGCGCATCGCCGTGCCCACCGCCGAGCCCGGTCCGGTGAGCGGCACCACCAGGGCGACCTTTACCGATCCGGTGCCGATCCGCCCCCCGGCGGCAGCGATCGGCGCGTCGGGCCCCGGGCCTTCCGCCTGGGGTGGCGGGACCCGGTTCGAGACGCGACCGCCGCCGTCCGGCACTCCGACGCAGGCCGCGAGCAGGAGCAGGGTCGAGATCCCGACCAGCCCGGATTTCAGCCTGTTGGCGTGCGTCATCGGTGGCCCCCCTGTCGCCGGCTGACGACCCAGGCTTGCAGCCTAGGGGCCAAAAGTAAATGTGAACCGACGCGCCGCCGAGCATTCCGCAGGGAGCCCCGATCGTGGCAAGGTCGCGGCCATGACCCAGAAGATCGACACGCGGACCCGGCGGCGGCGCGACCCGGCCGCGACGGGGCCCGGCGCCCGCCCACCCGCCACCTTCACGGCCTTCGGGCTCGCCGCCGAGGCCGAGGCGATCGAGCCCGGTCTCCACGTGGTGGCGACCCCGATCGGAAACCTGAAGGACGTCTCGTTCCGCGCCCTGGCGACGCTCGCCGCCGCCGATGCGGTGCTGGCCGAGGACACCCGCGTCACCCGCACGCTGCTGATGCATTACGGGATCACCACGCCCCTGGTGGCCTATCACGAGCATTCCAACGCGGCGGTGCGCGAGCGGATGATCGCCCGGATGCAGGGCGGCGAGGCCCTGGCCCTGGTCTCCGACGCGGGCACGCCCCTCGTGTCGGATCCGGGTTTCAAGCTCGTGCAGGCGGCGATCGAGGCCGGCCTCAGCGTCACGCCCATTCCGGGCCCCTCGGCGGTGATGACCGCCATCGTGGCCGCCGGCCTGCCCACCGACCGGTTCTTCTTCGAGGGCTTCCTGCCGGCCAGGTCCGGCGCGCGGCGCAACCGCCTGGAGGCGCTCGGGCGCATCCCCGGCACCCTGGTGTTGTTCGAATCGCCCCATCGCCTGCCCGAGATGCTGGTCGACGCCGTGGAGGTCCTCGGGCCCACGCGCCCGGCAGCGGTCGCTCGCGAGCTGACCAAGCTCTACGAAACGATCCGGCGCGGCAGCCTCGGCGATCTCGCCGCGCTCTACGCGGAGGAGGGCGCGCCGAAGGGCGAGGTGGTGGTGATCATCGGCACGCAGGACGAGGTGCCCGACGCCGCCGAGACGGATGCGGGCCTCGATGCGGCCCTGACGGCGGCGCTCGCCCGGCACTCGATCAAGGACGCCGCGACCCTGGTGGCGGAGGAGACCGGCCAGCCCCGCCGGGTCGTCTATGCCCGTGCCCTGGCCCTGGCCCGGCGCGACGATGAGACCTGAGGGCCCTGCGGCCGAGCGCCGGCGCGCCACTGAGCTGCGCGGCCGGACGGCCGAGACCCTCGCGCTCCTCGCCCTGATGCTGAAGGGGTACCGGCCGCTCGGGTCGCGCTTTCGCGCGGCGGGGGGCGAGATCGACCTGATCGTCCGGCGCGGGGCGACGATCGCGTTCGTGGAGGTGAAGGCGCGCAGCACGCTGGAGGCGGCGCAAGGCGCCATCGACGCCCGCAAGGTCGCCCGATTCTCGCGGGCTGTCCGGGCCTGGATCAGTCGGCACCCGAACACCGACGCGGCGACGTTTCGGGCGGACGCGGTGTTCGTCTCGCCCTGGGCCTGGCCCCGGCACGTGGCCGACGCCTTTCCGATCCGATGATCTCAGGCGCGCGCGGCCGCCACGGCTGCGATCAGCGTCCGCTTGAGGTCGGCCTGGCTGAACGGCTTCTGCACGACCGGACGATCGCGGAACGGCTCACGGATGCCGGCGCCGCCGTAGCCCGTCGAGAATACGATGGGCAGGTCGCGCTTCACGATGGCTTCGGCCACCGGATAGATCGGCTCGCCCGCCACGTTGACGTCGAGGATGGCGACCTCGAAACTCTCGTTCTCCGCCATCTCGAGGGCGGTCGACAGACGCGCGGCGGGGCCGACGACGGTGCAACCGAAATCGAGCAGCATGTCTTCGAGCAGCATCGAGATCGCGGCTTCGTCCTCGACGACAAGCACGCGAGCCCCATTGAGAAGGTCTTCGTCCACTTGAGCACTCACGCCGGGGCTTCTTCCCTTCGATCGACTTGGAAATCCGGAACGCCTTCCGCCGAAGGTGTTCAGGGGTTCGCTCCCACCGTGTGCAATCAGGCTCGCAACATGCGAATGATGCAGGGCCTGAGCAAGCCGGCAAGGCCCTTTGAACAGCCCGGCACAGAGCGAGCCGTCGCCCGTTCCGTGGGGCGTGTCAAGCGCCTGAACCTCGTCAAAGGCCGTCTGCGGGGCAGCAATGTTACGGTCTGAAACATTTCTGCGCCACCGACTCCTACCGGTAGGCAGCCCCCCCTGGAATGCCAACAACCTATGTTAACGGGACGGTCCGGGGTGCGAGACTGGACGCGACGGTCCGCGATGGCTTGGCTCGCGCTCTCCGGCGTGCGGGCTCCCGACTCGGCCACGGCCGGGTCTCCCCTCGTGGTCGCCTCGAAGAGCGATACCGAGGGCGCGCTGACCGGCGCCATGATCGCCCAGGTTCTGGAGAAACTGAACTTGCCCGTCCTGCGCAAGCTCGGACTCGGGCCGACCCTGATCGTTCGCAACAGCCTCCTGTCCGGCGAGATCGCGATCTATCCTGAATACACCGGCAACGGCGCCTTCTTCACCGGCACGGAGACCGATCCGATCTGGAAGTCGCCGCAGGGCGCCTACGACACCATCCGGCGGCGCGACGCCGAGCGCGGCCTCGCTTGGCTGACCCGGGCACCGGCCAACAACACGTGGCTGATCGCCGTCAACGGGGACCTGGCACGGCGCGAGCACCTAACCACGATGACCGACTTCGCCGGAGCGGTCCGCCGCGGCCTCATTCGGCTCGCCGCCTCCACCGAGTTCGTGGAGAGTCCGGCGGCCCTGCCGGCCTTCGAGGCGGCCTATGGCTTCGCCCTGCCCTTGAATCGCATCATCAGTCTGCCCGGCGGTGACACGTCCGTCACGGCGCGAGCGGCCGCGCAGGGGATCAGCGGCGTGAATGCCGGAATGGTCTACGGGACCGACGGGGCCCTCGCGGCGCTCGACCTCGTCGTCATGAGCGATCCCCTGGATGCCCAGATCGTCTACGAGGTGGCCCCGGTGATCCGGCAGGCCGACCTCGTCCGCCACCCCGAGATCGCGCCCGCCCTGGCGCGCGTGTTCACCCGCCTCGACGCCGAGACCCTGCGGCGGCTGAACGCGCGCATCACCGTGGACGGCGACGTGGCCGAAGCGGTGGCAGCCCGTTACCTGTCCGAGAACGGGCTGCTGCCGTGACGGCGGGGACATCGGGAAGCGCGCTGCGGACGGTCGGGATCGGGCGCGTCCTCGCGTTGCTCGTCGGCACCGCCTGGCTCGGTGCCCTGGCGCTCGCCCTGACCTGGCTGCCGGTGCTCACCATCGCGCGGAACCGGCTCGCGCTCGGGGATCCGCGGACCGGCTCGGAGGCGCTCGGCGCAACCGGTGCCCTGGTTCTCGCAATGACCGCCCTCGCCATCGCCCTCGTGGTCTCGCGCAAGCGGGCGGCGGCGGCGCTTGCCACGCTTCTGCTTCTCCTGGCCATCCTGGCCTTCGGACAGGGCCTCGGCGCCGGCGCCGTCCGGTCCCTCGCCGGACTCCCGCCGGCCGCGCGGGCCAGTCTCGGATCGGGATCCTTGCTCGGCCTGTTCCTCCTCGCCGGCGCCCTCGGCCTCGCGGTTCGGCGGTCTCGCAAACCGGGTTTCGGCCTCGCCATCGGCATCGGCTTGGGCCTGGCGTTCGTCGTCCTCGGGTGGTCGGGCGCCTTCGATGCCCTCTCGCTCGCGGTCGAGTACGCGGCGCGGCGCGAGACGGTGAACGCGGCGCTCGCGGAGCATCTCGCCCTCGCGGGCGCGTCCCTCATTCTCGCGGGTCTCCTCGCGGTCGGGCTGTCGCTGCTCCCGCAGGGGCTGGTGGCCCTGGTCCTCGGCGGGATTCAAGTCGTGCCCGCCGTGGCCCTCCTCGGGGGAATGGTCGCCGTGATGTCGGGCCTCCTCCGCGCCGTTCCGATCCTGCGGGACCTCGGTCTCTCAGCGCTGGGCCCCGTCCCCGCCATCGTCGCCATCGCCGCCTATCTGGCCCTGCCCCTCTGGCGCGGGCTGACCCTGGCCCTGCGGGCGCCGGACGACGACACCCTGCAGGCTGCCGAGGCCCTCGGCCTCTCGCGGGGACAGGTGCTGGCGCGGGTCCGTCTGCCGATCGGTGCGCCGATCCTCGTCGGGGCCGTGCGGGTCGCGGCCGTTCAGGGCCTCGGCCTCGCCACCCTCGGCGCCCTTGTCGGGGCCGGCGGCCTCGGCCGCATCGTCTTCGACGGGATGGCGCAGTTCGCGCCCGACCTGATCCTCCTCGGGGCGATCCCGGTCGTGGTGCTCTCGTTGCTGACCGAGCGCGGTCTCAGCCGAGTGGAGGCCGCCGCGCGGCGGCGGTGGCACGCATGAGCCGGTCGCGACGAACCGCGGCCCTCGGGTTCGCCCTCATGGGCCTCGGCCTCGCCGTGGCCAGTCATCCCAGGGTGGCGAGCTGGATCACCGAGGCCCTGGGGGAGCCGGCGCGGCGTCCCCTGTCGGTGGAGCGCCTCCTCGACCTGGCATGGAAGCACCTCGCCTTGGCCGGAACCGGCCTCACCCTCGTGGCCGTCCTGGGGATCGGCCTCGGCATCCTGATCACGCGCCGCTTCGCAGAACCCTGGCGGCCGATGATCGATGGACTCGCGGCGGCCGCGCAGGCGGTGCCCCCGGTGGTCGTGGTCGCGCTCGCCCTGCCGATCCTCGGCTTCGGAGGTCCCCCGACGCTGCTCGCCCTCGTCGCCTACGGAATCATGCCGGTCCTGCGGGGGACGGCGGGCGCCATCGCGGGGGTGGCACCGGAGGTCCGCGAGGCCGGACGGGCGATCGGCCTGACCCGGCTCCAGATCCTGACACGGATCGAACTGCCCCTGGCCGCCCCCGATATCGTCGAGACCCTGCGCACCGCCCTGGTGCTCGCCATCGCCACCGCCGCCGTCGGCGCCCTGGCGGGGGCCTCGACCCTCGGCACGCCCATCGTGTCGGGCCTGCAGAACCAGAACACCGTGGCGATGCTCCAGGGCACCGCCGCCACGGCTGCCCTGGCGTTCCTGGCCGACGCCGCGCTGCTGGCCGGCGTCGGCGGGTGGCGCGCTATTCGTCCTTGAACACCACCTGCGCGCCGCGGCTGACGCGGTTGGCGAGGTCGCGCGCATCCCAGTTCGTCAGGCGGATGCAGCCGTGGGATTCGGTCTTGCCCACTTTCTCCGGCTCCGGTGTGCCGTGGATGCCGTAGGAGGGGATCGAGAGGTCGATCCAGACCACGCCGACCGGATTGTTGGGGCCGGGCGGGATGGTGAACTTAGTCTTCGCCTTCACGCCGGCGAACTGGTACTTCGGATTGTAGGTGTAGGTCGGCGCGTAGGCGACGCCTTCCACCTTCGCCTCGGCGGACGGGGCCGGCTTCTCCTCGCTGCCGATCGAGGCCGGATAGAACGCGACGAGTTTGCCGTCCCGGTCGAAGGCCCGCACGGCGCGGCTCTCCTTGTCGACCTCGATGCGGGTCACGTCCTTCGCGTCGCGCGCCTCGGGATCGACCGCCTGGGCGTTCGAGCCCTTCGTGTCCGTCGCCTTGCCGGTATCCTTGTTGGACTCCCTCTCGCTGGAATCTCTCTTGCCGGATTCCGTCTTGCCGGCCTCCTGCGCCTGCTTCTTCGCGGCCTTCTCCTCCGTCGTCGCCTTGCCGGTCTCCAGCGGCTTCACCGCGGCGACCAGGATCACCGTACCGGCCTTGCCGAAATCCGCGTCGGGGTTGAGCGCGCCGAGGAGATCCGGGGCCATGTGGAAGCGCTCGGCCAGCATCTCGCGGGGGCTTGTATAGCCCAGCGCGTCGAGATCGGCCTGCTCCTCCATCTTCGCCGGCATCTTCTCGACGAAGGGCCCCGCCGCATCGGCCTCCGTGACGGTATATTCGGTGAGCACCGGATCACGGCTCGTCGCCTGAAGCGTGTCGGCGAGGTCGGGCGCGATCTCCGTTTCGGCCTTCAGGCCGTTGGCGGAGGCGAAGGCCGCCAAGGCGCCGCGCAGGTTGTCGCCGTCCCGGCCATCGATGGCGCCGGGCGAGAAATGGGCCCGGTCGAGGAGGATCTGCGCCTTCACGAGCGCCGGCTCCGGGCGCGTCGCTCCGCTGCGCTTGGCCGCCTCGCCCTTCGACTCGGCCCTGTCCGTCCTCTTCGCCGCGCCCGTCTTCGGTTCGCCGCCCTGGGCGTCGGCCTTCGCGGCATCCCCGGTCGGCGCCAGGGCTGCGGATTCCACCGCCTCGCGCGTCAGCGCCGGTCCCTCCGCCTTGTCCTTCGTCTCGGCCTGCGCGCCGCCCGCCAGGGCGACCAGGGCGAGGGCGGCGAGACCGCCGCCGATGCGTGTCGAAGGATACCTGATCACCGAAGAACTCCTGCGCTATCCGCCTGATGGCGCGGGAGTAAGCGCGCGGGGCCGTCCGGCGTTCCGCCCTTCACTGACAGAGGCGGTGGCCGGCATTCCGCTGCCGCTCGTCGAGATGGAGGTGGTTGGCGTGGGCCGCATCCGAGCCCGGGCCGAGGACCGTGCGGAAGAACGTGCAGGCCCGGCCGCGTACGGCGGCCAGGAAGTTCGCCTCCGGCGTTCCCTCCGGCGCGGCCAGCACCGAGAGGGCCGGGCGGTTGGCGAAGGTGAAGCCCATCACGTCGACGCCGTTGGCGAAGCTGTGTTCGCTGAGCTTGGCATCGGGATCGTGGTTCTGGCCCCGGCATTCGTAGGAGGTGCCGATCGTCAGCCCCTTCAGCGGCTGGCCGAGGTCGCGCTCGGCGGCCGCCTGCGCCTCCGTCGCCCAGCGGGCGAGGGATTCGGCGGCTTCGCAGACCAGGGTCACCGGCGGCGCCAGGGTGAGGTCGTCGGCCAGCGCCGTGACCTTCAGGGGCCTGGCTGCCCCGCACTGACCGTTCGTGATGGCCGGCAGAGGCTCGAAGCGTGCGCCGAGGCGCTCCAGGCGACGCCGGCAGGCGCCGTCGTCGACGGGCGCCACGGTGATGGCCAGGGCGGGGGCCGAGAGTTCGGCGGGTCGCGGGGGCGGTGCCGGCACTTCCCCGCCGTCCGTGGGCTTCACCGGTTCGGCCTCGCGCGCCTTTGCCACCCCCGCCGGCGGCGACAGCTCCGCCGGTCGTTCGGGTGGGCGCGGCGCTTCGACCTGGGCCGGCGGGGCGAGCTCGGTTGGGCGCGGCGGGGGCGCCGGCGGTAGCATCGGGATCGCCGTCGCATCCGACGGCACGCCTTTCTCCTGCGCCGAACCGTCGCGCGTGAGGCCGAGTTGGCCGGCGAGGACGAGGATCGCGGCTCCGGCAAGGCGACGGGCGGGTCGGTGACGCATCTCGTTTTCCATCTGGTCCGGGGCCCCGGACCGCCGGTAACGGTCGGGAGGCGCTGCGGGTTCGAGCGGGGCCTTTACCGCGTCAACCCAGAGACGAAACCGACGCCGTGTCGCTTGCGGGCGTAGGCCCGCATTTGCGCTTCGCGCCTGGGTGCTTACCTTGCGGCGCGACGCGCGATGAACCGGACGAAGGACTGCGAATGACCACTGGCACGCCAGACGCTTCCCAGGAGATGGCTCACGAGACGACCGCCGCCGCGGCGCGGATCGGCCCCTTCGCCGACCCGGCCTGGTCGACGCCCCACGGCCTGCCGCCGTTCGAGGACATCGTGCCCGCCCATTATCTCCCGGCCTTCGAGGCGGCGCTGGCCAGCCACCGGGCCGAGATCGACGCCATCGCGGCCGACACCGCCCCGGCGACCTTCGCCAACACGGTCGCGGCTCTGGAGCGAGCGGGGCACGACCTCGACCGCGTCGCCTCGGTGTTCTTCAACCTGAGTGGAAGCCACACCAACCCCGAGCTGCAGGCGGTCGAGCGGGCCATCACCCCGCGCCTGGCCCGCCACGGCAGTGCGATCTACCTCGATGCCGCCCTCTGGGCCCGCATCTCCGCGGTGGATCCCGGGGCCGAGCAGCTCGGACCGGAGGAGCGTCGGGTGCTCGACCGCTACCGGACCCGCTTCCGCCGCTCGGGTGCCGATCTGGCGCCCGAGGCCAAGGATCGGATGGCTGAGATCGCCGCCCGCATGGCCGAGCTCGGCACCAGCTTCAGCCAGAACCTGCTCGCCGACGAGAGCAGTTTCGCCCTGCCCCTGGAGACCGAGGACGATCTTGCCGGGCTGCCGCCCTTTCTGCGCGCGGCAGCGGCGGCGGCGGCCCGGGAGCGGGCCAGCGCGCACGGCCACGTCATCACCCTGTCGCGCTCGCTGATCGAGCCGTTCCTCGTCTTCTCCACGCGCCGGGACCTGCGTGAGAAGGCCTACGACGCCTGGACCCGCCGCGGTGAGAGCGGCGGCGCCACCGACAACCGCGGCCTCATCGCCGAGATCGTCGCGCTGCGAGCCGAGCGGGCCCGACTGCTCGGCTACGACAGCTTCGCCCATTTCAAGCTCTCGGACACGATGGCGGGCTCGCCCGACCGGGCGATGGACCTCCTGCGCAACGTCTGGACGCCGGCGCACCACCAGGCCGCCACCGAGCGGGACCGGCTGCAGGCGCTGGTCCAGGCGGAAGGCCACAACTTCGATCTCGCCAAGCACGACTGGCGTCACTACGCCGAGAAGCTGCGCCGGGCCGAGCACGACCTCGACGAGAGCGAGATCAAGCCGTACCTGCCCCTCGACGGCGTCATCGCGGCGGCCTTCGACACGGCCGAGCGGCTCTTCGGCCTGCGCTTCGAAGAACTGCCCGACGTGCCGCGCTATCACCCGGACGTGCGCGCCTGGGCCGTGCGCAACGCGGACGGATCCGAGGTCGGCCTGTTCCTCGGCGACTACTTCGCCCGCGCCACGAAGCGCAGCGGCGCCTGGATGAGCGCCTTCCGGTCGCAGGAGCGGCTCAACGGCGACATCAAACCGATCATCGTCAATGTGATGAACTTCGCCAAGGCGCCGGACGGCGAGGCCACGCTGCTCTCCTTCGACGATGCCCGGACGCTGTTCCACGAGTTCGGCCATGCCCTGCACGGCCTCCTCTCCGACGTGACCTACCCGCTGCTCGCCGGAACCGCGGTGGCGGGCGACTTCGTCGAGTTGCCGTCGCAGCTCTACGAGCATTGGCTCGAACAGCCGGAGGTGCTGCGCAAGCACGCCCGGCACTACCGCACCGGTGAGCCGATGCCCGAGGACCTGCTGAAGCGCCTGCTCGCGGCCCGGACCTTCAACCAGGGCTTCGCCACCATCGAGTACACCGCCTCGGCGATCGTCGACATGACGCTGCACCTGTCGAGCGCCGGCGAGGATGGGCTCGACGTCGCGGCCTTCGAGGCGGACGCCCTCAAGCGCATCGCCATGCCGGCCGAGATCGCGATGCGGCACCGGACGCCGCATTTCGCGCATATCTTCTCGGGCGACGGCTATGCGGCCGGCTACTACAGCTACCTCTGGTCCGAGGTGCTTGATGCCGACGCCTTCGACGCCTTCCGCGAGGCCGGGGACATCTTCCATCCGGAGACCGCGGCGCGGCTGCGCAAGTACGTGTACGGGTCCGGCAACCTGCGTGATCCGAGCGAGGCCTATACCGCCTTCCGGGGGCGGTTGCCGAGCATCGACCCGCTCCTGCGCCAGCGGGGGCTGGCGGCCTGACGACCCGCCACGCGGGAGACAGGGTAACGGTTTCGTAAAGAAACAGCCTTAACCAATGCTTCCTGCCCCATCAGGAAGCATTGGTCATGACGGATAAGGCCCTCGCGGCATCGGCCGACCCCTCGCCCGACACCCTGCTCAAGCAAGCGATCCTCGGCGCCCGCGCGTCGGCCGAGAAGGCCGCTGCGCCGCCCGTCGCCGGCGGCGCCCCCTGGACCGCGAAGCTCCGCCCCGAGCCGCGTCTCCTCGCCATCGCCGCGGCAAGCCTCGGGCTCGGTGCCCTCATGGGGGCCGGCGCGATGAGCCTCGCAGCCCCGCGCGGGGCGGACGGCAGCGAGACCCTGGCGCAGATCCGCCACCAGATGGAGATCGGCCGCACCGAATCCGAGCGGCAGGTCGAGCGCCTGGCCAAGGGCCTCGCACAACTTCAAGACATTGCGGAAGCCGGCCGCCAGGAGGCCAAGGCGCGCCACACGAATCTCGCCGAGCGCCTCGGCCGCGCGGAGCAGGGCCTCGCCACGAAGCTCGCCGCCACCGGTGACCGCCTCGAGCAGGCGGAGAAGGACCAGAGCGCCCGCCTCGCCGCCCTCACCCTGCAGATCGAGAAGCGCACGGCGGCCCCGGCTCCGCCGCCCGTCGTCGCGCCCCAGGCCGCCAAATCTGCCGCCCCCGAGCCCACCGAAACGGGCGCGCTTCCGGACAAGCCGAAACCGTCGCCCGCCGAGGGCTGGGCGGTGCGGGAGGTCTACGATGGGGTGGCGGTCCTGGAGGATCGCAAACGCCGCCTCGTGGAGGTCGGCCCGGGCGACACCGTTCCGGGTGTCGGACGCATCGAGGGCATCGAACGGCGGGGCAAGAGCTGGGTCGTCGTCACCAAGCAGGGCATCATCACCCCGCAAGCGTGGTGATGCCGGGCCGAGTTCGGCCGACCTGACGAACCGCGGTCAGGACGCCTGGGCCTCGATCTCGGTCTCGGCGTTCCGCACGGGAAAGCGGGGCTCGATCGTCAGGCGATCCGCGATCATCGACCCCCGCGCGGCGCGGTTGCGCCCATGGGTCAGTGCCCGCGTCTGCGCTTCCGCCGACGGATGCAGGATGGCGGTCAAGAAGGCAAAGCCTTCGAAGTCGGAATCGAGGTTCTTGGCTTCGAACACTGGCATGGCGGTCACCGGACCCGAGGTCCTGAAGGGCCCCCGGAGGGAGCCTCAGGACCCGTCATTGGCAGATAATGGGGACAGCGGCAATAAGTTCCGAAAGCCCACGATTATTTACCGTTAATTCACCTCTGCGCCGGACCGAAGGTTAACCCGGTGCGGCAGCGCACCTGATTACAGTGTTTGCGCATCCCGGTAGATCGCCGCGGGAAGGCCCCGGATGTCGGTCTCGACGGTGAGGAGGTGGCCGGCCAGCGGGTCGTCGGCCGGGTCGCGCCCGCGCAGGGCGGTGGTGATGAACAGGGTCGTCAGATCCGGGCCGCCGAAGGCGCATTTGGTGACGAGCGCGGTGGGCACCGGCAGCACGCGCTCGATCTGCCCCTCCGGATCGAAGCGGGTGATGCGCGATCCGCCGTAATGGCAGACCCAGAGATACCCGGCGGCATCGACCGTCAGGCCGTCCGGCTTGCCCCAATCGGCTTCGAAGGCCGCGAAGGGCTGGGGCGGTCCGATGCGGTCCTCCGCGATGGGATGGACCCGGATCACCCCTTCGGCGGTATCCGCGGTGTAGATCCGGCTGCCGTCGGCCGTCATCACCGGTCCGTTCGACACGGCGACCCGCCCTCCGAAGGCATCGAGGCGCCCACCGTGCCAGCGGTGGAAGGTGCCGGTGGGCTCCGCCTCGGCGTCGTCCATGGTGCTGAAGTAGAGGGCGCCGTCCGGTCCGACATGGCCGCTGTTGAGCCGGTTGCCCGAGCGATGATCGTCGGGCGCCACCAGCGGATCCCGACGGCCGCTCTCCAAGTGAAGCCGCACGACACCGGATTCGAAGCCGGCGAGCACCGTGCCGGGATCTTCCGTGAGAAGCGCGAATCCGAGCTTCTCGTCCTGCGGATAGCGCTGGGTCGCCCCGCTCGCGGGGTCGTAGCGCCAGATCGTCGGCGTCTCGACGTCGACCCAGCTGAGCGTGCCAGAGCGGGCGTCCCAGGTCGGTTCCTCGCCGAGTGCGCAGCGGCAGGGAACGGCGACGCGGGGCGTGTGCGGATGGACGCGCAGGGTCATCGGGTCGGGCTCCGGGCTCGGCAGGGGCTTGAACGGGGGAGCGGCACTCCGCTCCGGAGACGTCGGTCAGGCGACGTCTTCGCGCAGGAGCTCGGTGTTGACCGCGAAGGCCGCCATGGCCCCCTCGGCGGCGGCGACCACGGCGAATTGCACCCGGCGGGAGGCGTCCCCGGCGACGAACAGGCCGGGCACGTTGGTGGTCTCGTACTCGCCCGTCGGCACCACGCCCTTTCGGGTCAGGTCGCAGCCGAGCTGCGTGATGAGGTCGGACGGCTCGCACGGCATCGTCATCAGGAACACCGCGTGGCAGGGCAGGCTGGTGCCGTCCGCGAAGGTGAGGCGCTGCGGTTGGCGGCCGTCGCCGTCGAGGCGCCGGATCGGCGTCTCGACGATGCGGACGCCGTGGCGGGCGAGACGCGCGCGATCGTGGTCGGAGAGAACGGTCGGCTGCGCATCGGTGCAGAGGGTGACGTCGTCGCTCCAGACGGTCAACTCGAGGGCCATGCCCTTGGCCGCTTCGCCATGGGCATAGACGACGAGGGGCCGGTCTCGATTCTCGTATCCGTCGCAATAGGGGCAGGAATGGACCCCGTGGCCCCAGTAGAGGTCGAAGCCCTCCACCGAGGGCAGGGCCTGATGCAGGCCCGTCGCTAACACCAGCTTGCGCGTCGTCTCGTGGCTGCCGTCGGCCAGGGTGACGCAGAAGCCTTCGTCGCAGCCCCGGGCCTGGGTGACCTCGACCGCGCGGCGCTCCACCGTGGGATAGCGGTCCAGATCGGCCTCGGCCCGGGCCCTTAGCTCCAAGGGCGGCGTGCCGTCTCGGGTGAAGACCCCCCAGCTCCGCGGCGTGACCGCGTTGCGGGGCTGGCCGGAATCGCAGAGGAGCACGTCGCGGCGGCAGCGCCCGAGGATGAGCGCAGCGTTGAGGCCCGCCGGGCCGCCGCCGACGATGATGACGTCGCGCATATCGCCCGCTCCCCGGCCTGACCTGTCCGAGGATCAACGGTCGGACACGGGGGGAGGTTCGGTGAAGGCCCCCCGGAACAGGAAAAAGGGCGCTCGCGCGCCCTCGTTCCGTTCCCCAGGGGCGGCGCGCCTCAGGCGGCGGTCGGAGCCTTCACGGGGATGCCCTTTTCGGAAAGGAATTGCTGCAGCTCGCCCGATTGGAACATCTCGCGGGTGATGTCGCAGCCGCCGACGAACTCGCCCTTCACGTAGATCTGCGGAATGGTCGGCCAGTTGGAGAAGGCCTTGATCCCGTCCCGGACCGCCGCATCGTCGAGGACGTTGACGCCCTTGAACGGCACTTCCAGGTAATTGAGGATCTGGACGACCTGGCCCGAGAAACCGCACATCGGAAACTGTGGCGTGCCCTTCATGAAGACGACCACGTCCTGGGACTTGATCTCGTTCTCGATCGCGGTGTTGACGTCGCTCATGGGAGTCCTCGTTCGTCTCGGGTCGTGGAAGCTCGCGCTTGAGTTCAGGATTCCGGCGCGGATTTCAAGGCCGTCGATCCTGCGATCCGACGCAGTGCCGCATCCCAATCACACGGAAGCACGAGAAGTTCGTCCGAACCGAGAGGGCATTGCGCCGGTAGGTTCGGAATCAAGGTATCGCCGTAGCGCCTCAGGCTCAACTTCGCCAGGAACTGCGCAGACGACCAGATCTTATCCCAGTCCAGGCGTTGACGGATGGAGCGCTCGTATCGATTCATCGCCGTGATCTGGAGCGTCCCGGCTTCCTGGTACCAGTGGTCGAGGGCTGCTGCGTCCGGCGCGGACAACCGCTTCAGCAGATGCGCCAAAGTCTGTACCAGCAGGCTCTCCACGGCCTGGACCTGGGATCGACCCACGCTCTCGATCTCCTCGGCGACGTTCTCCCAATCCAGGATGTTCAACAGGTCCGGCCGACGCGCGAGAGCGCGCAGGGTCGAGGCCTGCTGCTCGGCCCAGGTCACGATGTCGTCGTCGTAGAGGCTCGGCTGGTCCATACGGTCCGCCTCCGGGGAGACCTCAATCCTGCGGGACGCCCGTGGTGAGCGCAAGGGCGTGCAGCACGCCCCCCATCCGGCCCTGCAGCGCGCCGTAGACCATCTGGTGCTGCGCGACGCGGGTCTTGCCCTTGAAGGCCGTGGACAGGACCGTGGCGGCGTAGTGGTCTCCGTCGCCGGCCAGATCCTTGATCTCGATCCGGGCGTCGGGCAGCGCCTCACGGATCATCGCCTCGATCTCGCGCGCATCCATCGGCATCGGGTTGGCTCCTGACGGTCGGAAAGGGGGGGCTTCAGGCCGGGACGCCCGCCGGTTGGCTCGCCATGTAGGCCGGCAGCCAGCCCTCGTGGGTCTCGCGCAAGGTGGCCACCGATATGGTCTCGCCGTGCGGCAGGGTCAAATGGTCGTTGCCCGTCACGCCGATCACGGCCGCCGGGATGCCCTGGGCCGAGGCGCTGTAGAGCAGGTCCGGTGCGGTCTCGGGGTCGACGGCCAGGAGGTATCGGGCCTGGTCCTCGCCGAACAGGTAGGCATGGGTCGCCAGGCCCTGGGGCACCTCGGGGAGGGCGGCGCCGATGCCGCCCGCCATCGCCATCTCGGCCAGCGCCACGGCGAGGCCGCCGTCGGACAGGTCGTGGACGGTGTCGACGAGACCCGACGTGATCAGCCCGCGCACGAAGTCGCCGTTGCGCCTCTCGATGGCGAGGTCGACCGGGGGCGGAGCCCCTTCCTCGCGCCCGGCGATCACCGAGAGGTAGACCGACTGGCCGAGCCAGCCGGCGGTCTCGCCGATCAGCACCAGGACGTCGCCGGCGCGCTTGAGGTCGAGGGTGGCGTGGCGCGTGACGTCGTCGAGGACGCCGACGCCGCCGATGGTGGGGGTCGGCAGGATGCCGACGCCGTTGGTCTCGTTGTAGAGCGAGACGTTGCCGGAGACGACGGGGAAGTCGAGGGCCCTGCAGGCCTCGCCGATGCCCTTCAGGCAGCCGACGAGCTGGCCCATCACCTCGGGCTTCTCCGGGTTGCCGAAGTTCAGGTTGTCGGTGATGGCCAGCGGCCGTCCGCCAACCGCCGTGATGTTGCGCCAGGCCTCGGCCACGGCCTGCTTGCCGCCCTCCACGGGATCGGCCTCGCAGTAGCGCGGGGTGACGTCGGCGGTCATGGCGAGACCGCGCGGACCGTCCTCGACCCGCACGATGGCCGCGTCGCCGCCCGGCTTCTGCACGGTGTTGCCGCCGATGAAATGGTCGTACTGCTCGTAGACCCAGCGCTTCGACGAGAGGTCGGGCGAGCCCACCAGGCGCTTCAGAGCCTCGGCGCTGCCCACGGTCTCGGGCACGTCGGCGGCGGCGAGCACCGGCTGGTGCGTGTTGGCGATGTGGGGCCGGTCGTAGAGGGGCGCCTCGTCGCCGAGCTCCTTGATCGGCAGGTCGGCCATGACGACGCCGTCATGCTTCACGACGAAGCGCAGCGTGTCGGTGGTGTGCCCGATGATCGCGAAGTCGAGGCCCCACTTCACGAAGATCGCCTCGGCCTCGGCCTCCATGCCGGGCTTGAGCACCATGAGCATCCGCTCCTGGCTCTCGGAGAGCATCATCTCGTAGGCGGTCATGCCGGCCTCGCGGGCCGGCACCTTCTCGATGTGGAGCTCGACGCCGAGGTCGCCCTTGGCGCCCATCTCGACGGCCGAGCAGGTAAGGCCGGCGGCCCCCATGTCCTGGATCGCGATCACGGCGCCCGAGGCCATCAGCTCGAGGCAGGCCTCCAGCAGCAGCTTCTCGGCGAAGGGGTCGCCGACCTGCACGGTGGGGCGCTTCGACTCGGAGGCGTCGTCGAACTCGGCAGACGCCATGGTGGCGCCGTGAATGCCGTCGCGACCGGTCTTCGAGCCGAGATAGACGATCGGATTGCCCACGCCGGTGGCGGCCGCGTAGAAGATGCCGTCGGTGCGGGCGAGGCCCACCGCCATGGCGTTGACGAGGATGTTGCCGTCGTAGCGCGGGTGGAAGCCCATGGCGCCGCCCACCGTCGGCACGCCGAAGGAATTGCCGTAGCCGCCGATGCCCGCGACGACGCCGGAGACGAGGTGGCGGGTGCGCGGGTGGTCCGGCGAGCCGAAGCGGAGGGCGTTCAGGGCGGCGATCGGGCGCGCGCCCATGGTGAACACGTCGCGCAGGATGCCGCCGACGCCGGTCGTCGCGCCCTGGTAGGGCTCGATGAAGCTCGGGTGGTTGTGGCTCTCCATCTTGAAGACGCAGGCGAGCCCATCGCCGATGTCGATCACGCCGGCGTTCTCACCCGGGCCCTGGATCACCCAGGGCGCCGAGGTCGGCAGGCCGCGCAGGTGCTTGCGGGACGACTTGTAGGAGCAATGCTCGTTCCACATCGCCGAGACGATGCCGAGCTCGGTCAGGGTCGGGTCGCGCCCGATCAGGCCACGGAAGCGCGCGTACTCGTCCGGCGTCAGGCCGTGCTGGCGGACCAGTTCGGGGGTGATCGGAACATCGTTGCGGAACATGCGACCCTCTCGGCACCGCCCCCGTCCGGGTCCGGCCGTGCGTGACGGCTCTAAAGCGGAACGCCGCGCCGTGGCAACACGCGATCGTGGCGCGAGCGCGATCCGCGGCCCTAATCCTCCGGGCTTTCGGCGATGAATCGCCCCTTAGGCTGCTCCTTCACGTCGCGCCAGCGCCGGATCAGCGCATGGACGGGTTCGGGGCCGGCCACGAAGGCGACGTAGTCGAAGGCCTCCGGGTCGCGGCTCGACATGAGCAGCTGGAAGTGCATCCGGAACAGGTTCCACTTGCGCCGGGCGATGATGCGCGTCTCGATCAGATCCTCGATCCGGACGTGAATCTCGACGGGGCGATGGGCCAGGGGCGCCGGAAGCTTCGAGGCGCTGAGCGGATTGCGCTGGTGGACCGAGAGCCAGTCCCACTTGGCCCGGACGTCGAGCCAGCGGATCGCATCGCTCGCCGCCACCCGGGCGAGGGCGCCGCGGGTCTCGGTGGCGCGGGGATCGAGGGTGATCCACGGGATGACGCTGCCGATGCTCACGAAGGAGACCGGCGTGCCGCGCCGGCCGAATTCGGGATCGGCGACGAGCACCCGGTCGAGCGCCTCGAGTCCGAGGAAGCTCGACGAGGAATGGCCGATGACCACGATCTCGGAGGCCTGGCCCTCCGCGCCCCGGATGATCGACGCGAAGGCGTCGAGCCGGGCGCGCATCCGGGTGTCGGCGCCGCTGGCGTGATCGTGGGTGAAGGCGGTGTCGTCGACGAGATGCGCCACGTAGAATGGCTTGCCGCGGGTCGCCCGCATGAGCAGCGCGAGGAGCCCGTAGGCCAGCACGGGCACCGCCAGGAGCCCCCAGATCCCGGACAGGCCAGGCACCAGGGCGACGGCAGCCGACGCGAGGCCGAGGCTCAGGACGACGAGGAACAGGTAGATCAGGTGGACGCCGACGATGACCCGGGCGAAGCGCCGGGCCTCACGCCGGAAGGGAGCGACGTAGCCCGACCGGATCAGGCGCCACCACAGGGCCGGCACCTCGAGCAGGCGGCGTCCGTTGGTGCGGGGGAACCGGGCCGCGACGATGTCGTCCCAACGCAGGAGAGTGTAGTGCGTCGTGTGTCCGTCGAGATCCACGCGCCAGTCGACGGCCAGCCCGTCCGCGCTCCGCTCCGGATCGCCCACCGTGATCGCCAGTCCGCGCCGGACGGCCGTGAGCCGGGCTTCCCGCCGGAACAGACCCCAATAGGTCTCGGGTTCGCGGGGATCGAAGCCCGGCATGTAGAAGACCTGACGGGCAGCCGGTGCGGGCGGTTCTGAAGGCGTGATGATGGGGACCCGTCCGATTCGAAGCTGGCGGTCGCTGGCCGCGCCCGTCCCTACACGATGGCGATCCGGATAGACGAGTGCGAAAGCGCATCCGGGCGCCGTCGGGGCGCCCCGGCCGCACGTCCTACCGGGTGGCCGGCGCGTGGGACAGGAAATCCGCCACCGCCGCGACGAAGCGCTCGCCGTAGGCCTCGCGCTTGCGCTCGCCGACGCCGTGGACCGTGCGCAGGGCGTAGAGGTCGACGGGCTTGGTGCGCGCCATCTCGATCAGGGTCCGGTCGGGGAAGACCATGAAGGCGGCGATGCCCTCGGCCCGGGCGATGGTGGCGCGCAGGCCGCGCAGGTGCTGGAACAGGGCCTCGGTGGCGGGATCGAGATCCAGGCTCGCGTCCTCGCGGGCCGCCCCGCGCTTGCGGTCGCGCGGCTCGGCCACCTTCGGCTCAGGGTCGGGCCGCATCTGGATGGCCTCGCGGCCGAACAGGATCGCCTCGCCCTTGTCGGTGAGCGAGAGCCCGCCGAACCCGTCGCCGTTCTCGGTCACGGCCCCGGCGGCGAAGAGCTGGCGCAGCATCGCGCGCCAAGCGGCGATGGGCTTGTCGGCACCGACCCCGAAGGTCTTCAACGCCGCGTGGCCGTTACGCCGGATCGTGTCGGATTCCTTCCCGTGCACCACGTCGCAGACATAGGCGGCGCCGAAGCGCTGGCCGGTGCGCACGATGGCCGAGAGCAGCTTCTGGGCCGGCACCGTCGCGTCGATGAGCGAGACGCCGCTGCGGCAGAGGTCGCAGCGCCCGCAGGGTTCGCTCGCCTCGCCGAAATAGCCGAGCAGCGACTGGCGCCTGCAGGTGGCCCCTTCGCAGAGCGCGATCATGGCTTCCAGCTTGCGCCGCTCCACGCGCCGGCGCTCGTCCGGCACGTCCTTCTCGTCGATCTGGCGGCGGCGCAGGGCCATGTCGTCCAGGCCGTAGATGGTCAGGGTGTCGGCGGGCAGGCCGTCGCGGCCGGCGCGGCCGATCTCCTGGTAGTAGCCCTCGACGTTGGAGGGCATGTCGGCATGGCAGACGAAGCGCACGTCGGGCTTGTTGATGCCCATGCCGAAGGCCACCGTGGCGGTCATCACTACGCCGTCCTCCTGCAGGAAGGTGTCCTGGTTCCGCATGCGCGTGCCCTGGTCGAGGCCGGCATGGTAGGGCAGGGCGTTGAAGCCGTCCTTGGCCAGGGTCTCGGCCAGTTGCTCGGTGCGCTTGCGGGACGAGCAGTAGATGATTCCGCTCTCGGCGCGCCGGTGGCGCAGGAAGCGCTCGATCTGGCGGGTGGGGTTGTCCTTCGGCGTGAAGGTCAAGCGGATGTTCGGCCGGTCGAAGGAATGGACGAAGGCCTTGAGTTCGCGACCCGCCGGGAACAGCCGCTCGGTGATGTCGGCCCGGGTCGCCTTGTCGGCAGTGGCGGTGAGCGCCACGGTCTGGACGTTGCCCAGGGCCTCGCGGGCCCGGGCGAGGTCCCGGTATTCCGGACGGAAGTCGTGACCCCATTGCGAGACGCAGTGCGCCTCGTCCACGGCGAGCCGGCGCACGCCGGCGCCCCGCAGGGCATCCATGAGCCCCTCCATCATCAGCCGCTCGGGCGAGACGAAGAGCAGGCGCAGGTCGCCGGAGCGGATCTGCCGCCAGGTCTCACGGGAGGTCGCCTCGGCGACGGACGAGTTCAGCGTCGCGGCGGCCACACCGAAGCCGAGCATCTGCTGCACCTGGTCGTGCATCAGGGCGATCAGCGGCGAGACCACGACGGTCAGCGACGATTCGACGAGCGCCGGCAACTGGTAGGTCATCGACTTGCCGGAGCCCGTGGGCATCACGGCGAACACGTCGGTCCCGTCGAGGACGGCGCCGATCACCTCGTCCTGGCCCGGCCGGAAATCGTCGTAGCCGAAGGTGGTCTTCAACGCGGCGCGAGCCTCGTCGAGGCGGCTTGTCATGGGCATCCTGGCCTGATGGTGAGCGGGCGGGCCGCTTGCGGCGCCGATGTGTCGGCAAGACGCTCGACGCGTCTACACGGGTGACGCGTCGATCCGGGGATCGGCATAATGCCTCTGACCATCCGAAGCGAGGAGGTCAATCGCCTCGCCGAGAAGGTGACGACCTGGCCAAGACGAGCCAGACCGAAGCGGTGCGCCGGGCCCTCGCACAGGAGTTCATCGGCCACGACTTTTCGCAGACCGACATCGCATCGGCCCTCGCCGGATGTCAGCGCAGGGCGATGGCGGCCGCCGCGCCGGCCATGACGGTCGCGGAGCCCTGGTTGATCCGGCGGCGGGCGCGCCGTGAGGTGAAGGCCCGGCGGGCGCGGTCGGCCGCGAGAACGTAGAGTCCGAGCACCGTCCCGAGCACCGAAACCAGGGTCGCTGCCATCGTCAAGAGGCCAAGCGTCGAAAGGTGCGGAAGGTCGACGACGCTGGGGAGGAGGGCGAGGAAGAATAGGATCACCTTCGGATTGCCGAGGGTCATCGTGAGGCCGCCCAGGAAAGCGCGCACGGCGTCCTGGCGCGGCGAAGCAGCCGGAGCGGTTGTGCCCACCGGAGCGTTCCAGGTCTTCCAGGCCAAGTAGACGAGGTAGAGGACGCCGCCTGCCTTCAGGGCCACGAAGGCGGGTGCGAAAGCCTGGGCCAGGAGCGCGAAACCGCAGGCGGCGATGGTGAACCACGTGAGGTCGCCGACGATCATCCCGAGGATGAATCCCAGAATGCCGCGGGTGCCCGAGGTCATCACGCGAGCAACGAGTGCGGCGATTCCAGGCCCCGGCGAGGCTACGGCGCCGGCGTAGATCAGCGCGAAGAGGAGAAGGCTGGAAAGGGGCATGGTCCCGCCACGAATCAATCCCGGGCGATCCGCCCGTCCGCGACCTTGACCATATCGGCCCGCCCGTCCAGCTCGCCGAACAGGGCCGGGTCGGCCCCCGTCATCCAGACCTGCCCCTGCAGGGCTTCGAGGGCATCGAAGAGCCCGGCGCGCCGGCGCGGATCGAGATGGGCCGCGACCTCGTCGAGCAGGATCACGGGCGACAGGCCGCTCATGGCCTGGACAAGGCGGGCATGGGCGAGGACGAGGCCGATGAGGAGTGCCTTCTGCTCGCCGGTGGAGGCGGTGGCGGCGGGCACGTCCTTCGGGCCGTGGCGGACCACGAGGTCGCTGGTCTGCGGTCCGCTCAGGGTTCGGCCGGCGGCGCGGTCGCGGCTGCGGCCCTGGCGCAGGGCCATGCGGAAGCGGTCCTCGGCCTCGATCGCGGGCCAGACCGCCACGAGGTCGTCGAGGTCGCCTTCCAGGCGCAGGCCGGCCCAGGGAAAGGGCTGGGCATCGTCACGGGTCTCGGCGATGAGCCGATCCAGGCGCTCGGCAGTCTCGCGCCGAGCCAGCGCCACGGCGACGCCGAGCTCGGCCACCTCCCGCTCGATCGCGTCGAGCCATTGGCCATCGTTGGGCCGCTCGTCGAGCAGGCGGTTGCGCGAGCGCAGGGCGCGCTCCATCGCGTTGACGCGGGCGCCGTGGCTCGCGTCCACCGCGAGGACGAGGCGGTCGAGAAAGCGGCGCCGGTCACCGGCCGGGCCGCGAAACAGACCGTCGAGATCCGGGGTCAGCCAGACCACCCGGAGGAACTCCGAGAAGGCCACGGGCGAGGGCGCGGTGGCCCCGTCGATCCGGCACAGGCGGGCGGCGCGGCCGTCGAGGCCGGGCGGTTCGTAGCCGGTGCCGATCCGATGCTCGGTCTCATCCCCCGCCAGGGTCATGGACACGGCGAAGCCGCCCGGCCCGCCGGTCCGCGGCATCGCCGAGAGGTCGGCGCGGCGCAGGCCGCGTCCCGGCGAGAACAGCGAGATCGCTTCCAAAAGGTTGGTCTTGCCGGCCCCGTTCTCGCCCACCAGGGCGACGAAGCGACGGTCGACCGCGAGGTCGAGGTCGGCGTGGTTCCGGAAGTCGCGGCAGATCAGACGGGTGAGACGCACCCGCCTGCCCTTAGCCGATCACCCGCGGCCTGTCTCGCACCGCGACGCCACGAGCGGCGATCACACCCGCATCGGCATCAGCACGTAGAGGGCGGCGGCGCCCTCGCGGTCCTGGATCAGGGTCGGGGAGCCCGGATCGGCCAGCTTGAAGAGGGCGGTGTCGCCCTCGAGCTGACTCGTGATGTCGAGGAGGTAGCGGGCGTTGAAGCCGATATCGAGGGCGGGGGCGTCGTAATCGACGTCGAGTTCCTCGGTGGCGCTGCCGGAATCGGGGTTGTTCACCGAGAGGGCGAGGCGGCCCTCCTGCACGGCGAGCTTCACCGCCCGGCCGCGCTCCGACGAGATCGTCGAGACGCGATCGACGGCCTTGGCGAAGACGTCGCGCTCGACAGTGAGGAACTTGTCGTTGCCCGACGGGATCACGCGCTGGTAATCCGGGAAGGTCCCGTCGATCAGCTTCGAGATCAGCACCACGCCGCTGGCGAACTTGAAGCGGATCTTGGCCGGCGACAGGTCGATCTCGACGCTCTCGCCGCCATCCTCCACCAGCTTGATGATCTCGGCCACCGCCTTGCGGGGCACGATGATCCCCGGCATGTCGCGGCTGCCCTCGGGCGCCTCGATCTCGACGCGGGCGAGGCGGTGCCCGTCGGTGGCGACGCCGCGCATGCGCAGGGTCCCATCGACCTCGATGGTGTGGAGATAGATGCCGTTGAGATAGTAGCGCGTCTCTTCCGTCGAGATCGCGAACTGCGTCTTCTCGATCAGGCGCTTCAGGTCGGAGGCCGCGATCACGAAGCGGGTCGGCAGCTCGCCGGCCGCGAGATCGGGGAAATCACCCTCGGGCAGGGCGCCGAGCGAGAAGCGCGAACGCCCCGAACGGATGGTCATCTGCCCGGTCTCGCCGCTGGTCTCGAGCGAGACCTGGGCGCCGTCCGGCAGCTTGCGCACGATGTCGTAGATGACGTGGGCGGGCACCGTGGTGGCGCCGGCATCCACCACGTCGGCCGGAATGGTCTCCGTCACCTCGATGTCGAGGTCGGTCGCCCGCAACTCCAGGCTGCCTGCGTCGCAGCGGAGGAGGACGTTGGACAGGATCGGGATGGTATTGCGGCGCTCCACCACGCGGTGCACGTGGCCGAGCGACCGAAGAAGGGCCGCACGCTCGACAGTGACTCTCATGGTCTGAACTCGTGGTCTCTAGTCGGACGTCGCCGGAACGGGCGCGATCGAAGCGCTCCGGTTCCACGTGCGCCCTGGCACCGTGGCCGTCGAACTTGGCGAAGCCTCCGGGCGAACGCAAGTGCGAGAGGCCGGCTATCCGCGGATGTTTCGGGGCGTCGCACGACGGCGCGACACCCCGGCGCGCTCAATCCTGCAGCATGCGCTTCAGAAGCTCGACCTCGTCGTTCAGGACGTTGTCCTCGCCGATCAGCTTGTCGATCTTGCGCACGGCGTGCAGCACGGTGGTATGGTCGCGCCCGCCGAAGCGGCGGCCGATCTCGGGCAGCGAGCGCAGGGTGAGCACCTTCGACAGGTACATCGCGATCTGGCGCGGCTTGACCACGGCGGCGGTGCGCCGCTCGGACAGGATGTCGGAGCGCGAGACGTTGTAGCGCGAGGCCACCAGCTTCTGGATGTCCTCGATCTTGATGCGCTTGGGCTCGCGGTTCTTCACGAGATCGCGGATCGCCGTCTCGGCGGTCTCCATGGTCACGGCCGTGCCCGTGAGGGTGGCGTGGGCCAGGAGACGGTTCACGGCGCCTTCGAGATCGCGACCATTGGCCGTGATCGCCCGGGCGACGTAGGTGGCCACCGTCGGGGACACCTCGAAGTTCGGATGCGAGACCTGCACCGCGGCCAGGCGCGCCGAGAGGATCGAGGCGCGCAGCTGCTCGTCGAGGCTGCCGATCTCCACCACGAGGCCACCGGCCAGGCGCGAGCGCACGCGCTCCTCCAGGGCTTCGAGCTCGGTAGGCGGACGGTCCGAGGCGACGACCACTTGGCGGCCGGCATCGATCAACGCGTTGATGGTGTGGCCGAACTCGGCCTGGATTGACTTGCCCTGGATGAACTGGACGTCGTCGAGGATGAGGAGGTCGATGGCGCGCAGGCGCTCCTTGAAGGCCAGCGCGTTCTGGGTCTTCAGCGCGTTGACGAAGCCGTACATGAAGCGGTCGGCGGTGAGGTAGATCACCCGGCGGCCGGATTCCCGGGCGGCATGGCCGATGCCGTGGAGGAGGTGGGTCTTGCCCAGGCCGACGCCGGCATGGAAGTAGAGCGGGTTGTAGAGGGCACCCTGGCCGTCGTGGCGGGCGACGCGCTCGGCGGCGGCGTGGGCCAGGGCGTTCGAACGGCCGACGACGAAGCTCGCGAAGGTCAGGCGGTTGTCGAGGGGGGCGCCGTTGAGGTCGCCGCCGGCCTCGCCGCGCGGGGCCTGGGCCGACTCGCCCTCGGAGACGTTCAGGCCGTCCCCGTGCGACGGCATCGCCGAGCCGGCGGCCTGGAGGCGGGCGAGGGGGCTCGCGGCGCTGCTCGCCGTCTTCGGGACGCTGGGAACGGGGCGGGCCGCGGCGGAGGGACCCCGTACCGAGACGTCGAGGCGCGACACGGTCTCGACCTCGCTGCGGAAGGTGTTCAGCACCCGGTCGAGGTAGTGGGATTCGATCCAGCTCTTGAGGAATCGGGTGGGCACCGTGAGGCGGGCGGTTCCGTCCAGGACTTCCACCAGTTCGAGGCGGGCGAACCAGCTCGCGAACACATCCTCGCCCAATTCCGCCCGCAGGCGCCGCTTCACCCGGGCCCAGGCAGCCACCGTATCGGGACCGCTCACGCCGCTCATGCCCATCTCGGCATTGCCGGACACGCTACCGTCGACATGCATCATCGCTCTCCTCGTCCCGAGAGCGGAGGGCCGCCACCGGTACGTACGCACACTTGACTGACGTTGCGCCCCGCGAGGCATTCGCGAGACCCATATTGCCGGACCAGAGTCAACTGCCTCCGGGAAGGCTTTTGTCGATGAAGCAAGCCTATCAACAATAAGCTACGGTTCTCCTAACAACGGGACTTACGGGGATAGCTAAAATTGCAGCAATTCCGACGCGGGGTTCCGGTGCCGAGTCCAGGCGACGCTCCCAACTTGTGTACGATTCGCCCTGGACTCGCCGTGACCGGGTATTTGTTGGTTCATCGTGACACATCGTTAAGCTACACTCGCCCTCGACAGGTCGCAACAAGACAGATTCCAGTTAGCGTTAACGCCGTGTCACCGGATCTGTCCCGATTCGGGCGTGTAAGGGGCGTCGTCTCGCATGGTCTCGGTCGCGGCGGGCGCGTGTTCCGCGCAAGGGCCGCAGAAGCCGAAACGAAAAAAGCCCGGCATCGCTGCCGGGCTTTTTCGCATCTCTGCTGGAAGGATGGCTTAGGCGGCGAGCGCCTTCACCCGCGCGGCGAGGCGCGAGACCTTCCGGGAGGCGTTGTTCTTGTGCACGATGCCGTGCTGGGCGGCCCGCATGATCTCGGGCTCGGCGGCGCGGAGGGCGGTCAGCGCGTTGGACTGATCACCGGCGGCGATGGCCTCCTCGACCTTGCGGACGAAGGTGCGCATACGGCTGCGACGCGAGCGGTTGACCGCGGTGCGCTTCGCAATCTTGCGGGTCATTTTCTTGGCCGACACGGTGTTGGCCATGGGGCATCCTCGTCACGTTTGAGGCGATCGCGACGGGCCCGCGGGCTTGAGTGTCGGTGGATCGCGTGCAGGTTGTTCGGGCAATGGCGAAGCCGACGATCGCGGAGTGCGCGTCCGTCGGCGATGTGGGCTCTATAGCCACGCGTTGCCGATCCGTCAACGGAACGTCATCGTGCCGTCGTCGGTTCGGCGCCCAGGGGGGCTGTCGACGCGCCACCCGAGCGCGAGAGGAGAGCGGATGCGGAGCGAGGCGGATCGGGCGCGGATCGCGCGGCATCGACCCCAATCGGGCATGGCGACCCCGCGATTCTCGGGGCTCGCCAGTTTCATGCGCCTGCCAGTGATCGACCCGTCCGAAGCTCCGGGGCGAATCGATATCGGCCTCATCGGCATTCCCTTCGACGGCGCGACCACCAACCGGCCCGGCACGCGGCTCGGTCCGCGCGGCGTGCGCGAGGCCTCCACCGGCACCCGCGCCCGGAACGCCGCCACCGGCGTGGCACCCTACGACCTCGCGGCCTGCGCCGATCTCGGCGACGTTCCCGTCAATCCCGTCGACGTGGCCGCCACGGCCCGGGCCATCGAGGCCTTCTACCGGCCCCTGGCGGATGCCCGGATCGTTCCGCTCTCGGTCGGGGGCGACCACTTCGTCACCTACCCGGTGCTCCGGGCCCTCGGAGGAGCGCGTCCCGTCGGCCTGATCCACATCGATGCCCACGGCGACACCGATGACGCGCAGTACGACGGCACGCGCCTGACCCACGGCACGCCGTTCCGCCGCGCCATCGAGGACGGCGTCCTCGATCCCCGCCGGATGGTGCAGATCGGCCTGCGCGGCAGTACCGATTCGGCGGACGAGCTCGACTGGGCCCTGGCCCAGGGCGTACGCATCCTGCCGATGGAGGCGGTGATCGATCGCGGCCTGCCAGCGGTCCTGGCCGAGGCCCGCGCCGTGATCGGCCCCTTGCCGGCCTACCTGAGCTTCGACATCGACGCCCTAGATCCCGCCTATGCGCCCGGCACCGGCACGCCGGAGATGGGGGGCTTCACGGCGCGCGAGGCGCTGCAGATCGTGCGGTCCCTGCGCGGCCTGGATCTCGTGGGTGCCGATGTGGTCGAGGTCGCACCGCCCCTTGATCCCTCCGGTGTGACGGCGCTCGCGGGGGCGACTCTTGCCTTCGAGATCCTCTGTCTCCTCGCCGAGGCGGTCGAGGCACACAGATCGGGTTGAGCGAGCGGCCGACACACGGATGTCCGGCGGACCGGTTGAGAACCCTCTCGCGCTGAATCGCCGGGAACGAACCGAATCGGTGCTCACCGACGAGAATGGGACGCGGGCAAGCCTGGATATTAGTCTGATAGCGGGCGTGCGCGACCTCAGGCGAGCGCAGACCCGCACCCTCCCGGGCCCGGCGCCGCATCGGGCACTGGTTCGAACGGTTGACCTAAGCGGTCCCGGCGCAGAGCCTGCGCCGACCGATTCACCCGGAAGGTCTGCCGCTTGGAACCCGATCTCACGCTCTACCACGCCCCCCAGACGCGATCCTCCGGCGTGCGCATCCTGCTCGAGGAACTCGCCGCGCCGCACACCCTGGACGTTCTGGACCTGCCGTCGGGACGGGGGCGGGAACCCGAGTACCTGCGGATCAATCCCCTGGGGAAGGTGCCGGCCCTGCGCCACGGCGAGGCGCTGATCACCGAGCAGGCGGCGATCTACCTCTACCTGGCCGACCTGTTTCCCGAGCGGGGCCTCGCTCCGCCCATCGGCGACCCGCTGCGCGGGCCGTACCTGCGCTGGATGGTCTTCTATGGCTCGACCTTCGAGCCGGCGGTGGTCGACCGGGCACTTCAGCGCGAGCCCGGTCCGAGGGCGATGTCGCCCTACGGCGACTTCGACGCGGTGCTGGGGACGGTGGTGGAGGCGCTGACGCCGGGCCCCTACCTCCTCGGCGACCGGCACTCCGCCGCCGATGTGCTCTGGGGCGCCGCGCTCAGCTGAACCACGAGCTTCAAGCTGGTGCCGGAAGAGCCCGCGATCATGGCCTACCTCGCCCGCATCAACGCCCGTCCGGCGGTCCGCAAGATCATGGCGGCCGAGGCCGCTCTCTCGGCGGAGCTGGAGGCGGCGCGGGCCTGAGCGAGGGGCCGCCCCCGTGCAGGAGAAGGGATACGGCCGGACGCTCAGCCCGGCGGCAGTGCCGCTCCGCTGCCCCGGGCCACCATCTCCTGCGGGGGAACGTCCGCCGCGAAGGCGGCGATCAGGTGAACGCCGATCACAGGGCCGAACACCAGTGTCATCATCACGGCCATGATCAGCGCGACGCTGGCGTCGCCCGGCGTGGAACGCCGTGTCCTGGGCCGGCGCGCCTTGACGCGCACGAGCTTGGAGCCATCCGCGCGGCGGAAGCTGAGGGTCCGCACGGGCGCCACGGCGACGCGCAGGCGTGGAAAGGCATTCGAGAAGGTCATGAGCTCACCTCGTTCGACCGGGCCATCGGGGCCGGTCGCGGGCGAGCCGGATCAAGCGATCAGGCGCGGGTCTCGCGGAGGGCCATCGGCGGCGCGGTCCATCGACTACTGTCGCTGGGCATTGGGGTCGGGAGTTCCTGTGGAGTTGCGCGGGCGAGCGGATCTGCTGCACGTGCGAACGACGCCGAAATGATGCGGCGAGAGGCGTTAGTCAAGCCTTAACGCGCCAGCCCGCGATCGGCTCCGCACGCTTGTCCCGAGCCTGTGGATCAGGCGTCGAGGAGGCGGGCGAAACGCTGGATCAGCCTTCGACCGACCTCGTCCTTGTCGAGGGTCGGCCAGGTCTCGACGATGCCGTCGCGCCCGACCAGATGGACGGTGTTGGCGGTGCCGCCCATCACTCCGCCGGCCGGCGACACGTCGTTGGCGACGATGAGGTCGCAACCCTTGCGGGCGATCTTGGCGCGGGCGTTCTCGAGAACCCGGTCGGTCTCCGCCGCAAAGCCGACGACGAGGCGGGGGCGCCCGGCCGAGCGTCCCGCGATGGTAGCGAGGATGTCGGGGTTCTCGACCAGGGCGAGGGGCGCCGGCGCGGAGCCGTCCTTCTTGATCTTGGACGCGCGCGTCTCGGCCGGTCGCCAGTCGCCGACGGCGGCGGCGAAGATGGCGAGGTCGGCGGGGAGGGCGGCCTCCACCGCCGCCAGCATCGCGCGGGCGGTTTCGACCGGGACCACCTGCACACCGGGCGGGTGGGGAATCGCCACCGGCCCGGAGACCAGGATGACCGTCGCGCCGGCCGCCGCCGCGGCGGCCGCGATGGCATGGCCCTGGCGACCGGAGGAGCGGTTGGCGAGGTAGCGCACGGGGTCGATCGGCTCGTGGGTCGGCCCGGAGGTGACGAGCACGCGCCGGCCGGCCAAGGGGCCGGACGCCGCCTCGGCGGTCGCGCCGCGTCCCGCCAGGAAGCCGAAGCCCGAGGCTGGACGGGCCTCCGCCAGCATCGTCTCCACCGCGTCGGCGATCTCGGCGGGCTCGGCGAGGCGGCCGGGCCCGAACTCCGCTTCGGCCATGGCGCCTTCATTGGGACCGACGACGCGGACGCCGTCGCCGCGCAGGGTCGCGAGATTGCGCTGCGTGGCCGGGTGCTGCCACATCCGCACGTTCATCGCGGGCGCGATCAGGATCGGCAGGGTCGTGGCCAACAGCACCGTGGCGGCGAGGTCGGACGAATCGCCCGTGGCCATGCGGGCCATCAGGCTGGCGGTGGCCGGCGCGACCACGATGGCGTCCGCGTCCCGGGCAAGCTTGATGTGACCGATGTCGGCTTCCTCGGCCCGGTCGAACAGGTCCGTATGGGCGCGTTCACCGGCGAGGGCCGCCGCCGCCAGGGGCGTCACGAATTCCTGGGCCCCCTTGGTCAGGAGCGGGCGCACCTGTGCCCCGCGCTCGCGCAGGCGCCGGATCAGGTCCAGCGCCTTGTAGGCGGCGATGCCGCCCCCGATGACGAGGAGGATGCGGC
Source organism: Methylobacterium sp. Leaf94 (assembly GCF_001426045.1). Lineage (NCBI taxonomy): Bacteria > Pseudomonadati > Pseudomonadota > Alphaproteobacteria > Hyphomicrobiales > Methylobacteriaceae > Methylobacterium > Methylobacterium sp. Leaf94. Next base: position 174,676 of record NZ_LMRM01000064.1, on the reverse strand, counting down.
GGTTCTGGAGCGGGCGGGTCATGGTCGAACCCCTCGGGAGGCGAGCCTGACGGAGCGTTGCAAGGCAGGCTACCGGAACGCCATCACCAGCGCACCGATGGCGATGCCCCACAGGGCCACCGTCGACCAGATCGCGCGCTTGCGCTCGGCCCGGGCGAAGGCGTCGAGGCGACCGGCGTCGCTGGAACCCCGCTCGTCGAGGCGCACCAGGATGCGGCGCAGGCGCTGGGCGAGGTCGGGGAGGTCCGAGACCACGTCGGTGATGGTCAGAGCGGCGCGGCCGAGGCTCTCGACACGGCCCACCGGCCCGAGGTTGCGGGCGATCCAGGAGCGCACCACGGGCTCCGCGCCGGTCCACATGTCGAGTTGCGGATCGATCGAGCGGGCGACGCCCTCGACCACCACCATGGTCTTCTGCAGCATCACCAGTTCGGTGCGGGTGCTCATGTCGAACAGGGCGGTGATGTCGAACAGCAGGGTGAGCACCTTGGCCATCGAGATCTCGTCGGCCTTGCGCTGATGGATCGGCTCGCCGATCGCTCGGATCGCCTGGGCGAAATCCTCGACCGAATGGTGCGCCGGCACGTAGCCGGCCTCGAAATGCACCTGGGCCACGCGCTTGTAGTCGCGCAGGATGAAGCCGAGCAGGATCTCGGCGAGGAAGCGCCGCTCCATGTGCCCGAGCCGGCCCATGATGCCGAAATCGACGGCCACGAGCGTTCCGGTCGGATCGACGAACAGGTTCCCCGGATGCATGTCGGCGTGGAAGAAGCCGTCCCGGATGGCGTGGCGCAGGAACGACTGGATCACGGCCCGGCCGAGGGCCTTCGGGTCGTGTCCGGCCGCCACGATGGCGGCGCGGTCGTTGAGGCGGATGCCCTCGATCCACTCGCTGGCGAGCACGTCGCGGGCGGTCAGCTCCCAGTCGGGCTTCGGCACGCGGAAATCCGCGTCGTCCCGGGTGTTCTGCGCCAGCTCGGACATCGCGGCCGCTTCGAGCCGGAAGTCCATCTCCATCATCACGGAGCGGGCGAGGATCTCCACCACCTCGCGGGGGCGCAGGCGCTCAGCCTTGGGCGAGAGCACGTGGACCACGCGGGCCATGAAGCGCATGACCTGAAGGTCGCGCTGGAAGCGCTCGCGCACGCCCGGGCGCATGATCTTGATCGCCAGCACGCGCTCGGTGCCGTCGAGGTCCAGGCAATGGGCCTTGTGGACCTGCGCGATCGAGGCCGCCGCGATGGGCGGGCTGAACGAGACGAAGAGATGCGCCACCGGCTTGCCCAGGGCCGCCTCCACGAGACGGATCGCCGTCTCCTGCGGAAACGGCGGGACCCGGTCCTGCAGGGTTTCGAGGTCACGGGCCGCCGCCATGCCGACGATGTCGGGGCGGGTGGCGAGGAATTGGCCGAACTTGACGTAGCTCGGTCCGAGGCGCGTCAGGGCGCGCTGGAGCGGGCCGGCGCCGACCCCCAGGCCGGGACGCTCCAGCATCCGGCCGATCCGCAGGACGAGGCGGAGGTGCGGCGGCAACTCGGTCGGGTCGACCAGGGCGAGGGCGCCCTCGCGCGCCAGCACGAAGCCGACATGCGCGCCGCGGGCCAGGTGAACGACGGCGCCGAGCATCAGGCCGCCCGCGTCGTCACGAAACCCGCCGTCACGAGACCTTCCAGCCCGAATGGATCGCCACGATGCCGCCCGTCAGGGGCCGGTGGCTGACGTGCCGGAACCCGGCCGCCTCGATCATGCCGGCGAAACGCCCGGGGGAGGGGAACTTACGGATCGATTCCACGAGGTAGCGGTAGGAATCCGCGTCGCCGGCCACGCGCGCGCCGAGGCGCGGGATCACGTGGAACGAGTAGGCGTCGTAGATCCGGTCGAGCACCGGCAGGTCGACCTTCGAGAATTCGAGGCAGAGGAACCGGCCGCCGGGCTTCAGGACCCGGTGCGCCTCGGCGAGCGCCTTGTCGATCCGGGGTACGTTCCGAATGCCGAAGGCGATGGTGTAGGCATCGAACCGCTCCGCCGGGAGGGGCAGCGCCTCGGCATTGGCCGTGACGAAGTCGATGCGCCCGGTGAAGCGGTCCCCGGCCCGCTCGGCGCCGACGCGCAGCATGGCCTCGTTGATGTCGAGCACGGTGGTGTGCGTCGCGGGGCCGCCGGCCTCCAGGGCGCGGAACGCGATGTCGGCGGTGCCGCCGGCCACGTCGAGGTGCCGGAAGGGCCGGTTGCGCGGCGGCCGCAGCATCGAGATGAGGTGCGACTTCCAGGCGCGGTGCAGCCCACCCGACATCAGGTCGTTCATGAGGTCGTAGCGCTTGGCGACGGAGCGGAAGACGTCGTCGACGCGCCCCTGCTTCTCGTCGAGGGACACGCTTTCGAAGCCGAAATGCGTGCTCGCCTCGTCCGCGGATTGATCGACCGACCGTTTCACCGAACTCATGGACCACCCTCTCGCGGACGCTCATAGCGAAACGTGGCCGAAATCGCCATCTGCCATCCGAGCCCAGTCCCCATCGGCGACGCCGCACGTGCCCCATCGGCGATGCCGCACCGAAGAACCCGATCGCACGCATGCCCGAACTCCCGGAAGTCGAAACCGTACGGCTCGGCCTCGCCCCGGCCCTGGTGGGGTCCCGCTTCAGCCGCGTGATCCTGCGACGTCCGAACCTGCGCTTCCCGTTCCCCGACCGCTTCGCCGAGCGCCTGGAGGGTCGCACGGTCACGGACCTCGCCCGTCGGGCGAAGTACCTCGTGGCCGGTCTCGATTCGGGAGAGTCGCTGATCATGCATCTCGGCATGAGCGGGCGCTTCGACGTGGCCCTGCCGGACGGGCGCAATCTCTCACCCGGCGATTTCTACCTCGAGGGCGCACAGGGCAACGCCAAGCACGACCATGTCGTCATGGCGATGTCGAACGGCGCCACCGTGACCTACAACGACGTCCGGCGCTTCGGTTTCATGGATCTCGTTCCGACCCCCGCCCTGGGCGAGAGCCGGCACTTCGCCGGCATGGGGATCGAACCCCTGAGCGAGGCCCTGACCGCGGACGCCGTCGCGCGCCTGTTCCGCAACAGGATCACGCCGCTGAAGGCCGCCCTCCTAGACCAGCGACTGATCGCCGGTCTCGGCAACATCTACGTCTGCGAGGCCCTTCATCGGGCGGGGCTGCACCCCGAGATGCGGGCGGGACAACTCGCCAGACCGGACGGGACGCCGACACCGAAGGCCCGGCGGCTCGCCAAGGTCATCGGCGAGGTTCTGACCGAGGCCGTGGCGGCCGGAGGATCGACCCTGCGCGATTACGCCCATACCGATGGCGGCAGCGGCGCGTTTCAACACGCGTTCCGGGTCTACGACCGGGTTGGTCACCGTTGTGGAGCGCGGGGATGTACTGGCACGATCGAGCGGATCGTCCAATCCGGGCGATCGACATTCTTTTGCGCGACTTGCCAGATCCGTCCGACAAAATAACGGGGGATGATGACGTGCCGCACCTTCGTTCTGGAAATGCTCGGACCTGGCTCGTTAAAGCTCATTTCGTAAATGGATGCGAACATGATGTCCGGCGAATGGGCATCCGGTTCTTCGGAAGACTGTCCGTCCAACTACACGATGAGCGCTTTCAGCCCGATGCAATCGGCTGGGCCCGGCACCCCGGAGGTGCCGGGCCCAGCCGGTCGGGTTCGCCGGTCCGCTGGAATTCAGGGCACGCATGTACCCCAAAGCGAGCAACGAAGCCGAGCGCCTGAGGGCGCTGCAGGATCTCGACATCCTGCAAGCGGAACCCGAACCGCATTTCGACGCCGTCTGCCGCACGGCGGCGGTCCTGTTCGGCATGCCGATCTCCTACGTCTCGCTGATCGCGGAGGACCACCAGCACTTCCTGGCCAAGTGTGGCCTCGACCTCGACGAGACGGCGCGCGAGGGCGCATTCTGCAACTACGCCATCCTGTCGGACGACGTGTTCGTGGTGGAGGATGCCTGGGCGGATCCGCGCTTTCGCGAGAGCCCCCTGGTGATCAATCCGCCGCATGTCCGGTTCTACGCGGGCGCCCCGCTCGTCGCCGAGGCCGGGTTGCGCGTCGGCATCCTCTGCGTCGTCGATCAGGTCCCGCGCCGGTTCGCACCGGAGGATCGCGCGCGGCTGCAAGATCTGGCCTCGGTCGTGGCGGCACAGCTCAGCCTGCATCGGGCGAAGGCCAAGCTGCGGGAGCGCGAGGCCCATTACCGGCTTCTCGCCGAGAACAGCTCCGACATGGTGATCTGGGCCACCCTCGACACCGTGCGCCGCTACGTCTCGCCGGCCTCACGTACCCTCCTGGGCTACGAGGCCGAGGAACTGATCGGCACCCGGCCCCTGGACCAGGTCCATCCCGCCGATGCCGAGGCGTATGGACGGCTCCTGTCCGATCTCGGCGCGGAGCGCGTCACCCGGGCGGTGTCGACCCAGCGCTACCGCCGGAAGGACGGCAACTGGATCTGGGTCGAGGTCAATTTCAACCTGACCTACGATGCTGACGGCGGGCGTGCGACCGGCTACGTGGCTGCGGCGCGCGACATCAGTGCGCGCAAGGAGGCGGAATTTCAGATCGCCCACATGGCACGGCACGACGCCCTGACGGATCTCGCGAATCGGACGCTGTTCCGCGAGCGCCTCGTCCAGGAACTCGCCGTGAGCCAGCGTCGCGGGGCCACCTTCGCCGTCCTCTGTCTCGATCTCGACCGCTTCAAGTTCGTAAACGACACCCTCGGCCACCATGCCGGCGATATCCTGCTGCGGACGGTCGCGAACCGCCTGCGCGCCCTGGTCCGGTCCGAGGACACCGTCGCGCGGATCGGAGGCGACGAGTTCATGATCATCCAGACCGGACCCGTGGTGAGCAGCAGCATCCGGACCCTGGCCCAGCGCCTGATCGAGGTCGTGTCTCAGCCGATCGACGTCGACGGCACCAGTGTCACCGTCGGCGTAAGCGTCGGCGTCGCGATGGCGCCCCAGGACGGGACCGAGCCCAACCTGTTGTGCCGGAATGCCGACCTCGCCCTGTTCCAAGCCAAGGATTCCGGGCGCAACACCTTCCGGCTCTACGAGCCCGGCATGCGCTTCGGTTCGCCCTGACGGGCGGTCACCAGCCCCGGATATCCTCCCCTGTGGGTCGGCGGCCCTGCGGCGTCAGCCCGTTGATGACCTGGGGCAGGGCCTGGGCGAGCTGCGACAGCAGGTTGTCCCGGTCCAGGCCGGTGCGCTGTTGAAGGGCGTTCACCGTGTCGGAACCGAGGGCGTCGGCGAGACGATCGGGCGCCACGGGACGATTCTCGCCGGAGCCGATCCAGGATTCCATGACGTCGCCGAGGCCCCCGCGCTGGAAGCGGTCGATCAGCCCGTCGAGCCCGCTGCGGCCGTCCTGCGCCTCGTGATCGAGATGCGCGTAGGGCCCCGCACCGGCGCTGCGATCCTGAGGAGCCGAGGCACGGTCGCCAGGGCCGTCGAGCATCCCGGACAGGTCGCTGAAATCGCCTTCGCGTCCGGGCAGGGGCGAGGCGTCTTCGCCCCGATCGCGGCCGTAGCCCGGCTCCGGGCCGCGGTCCTGGCCGAAGCCGCCGATGTCACCCCCATCATCGCCGCGGGGCGGGTGGCCCTCGTCGTGACGGCCGCCGCCCAGGAGATCCCCGAGGCCTCCGGCACCCTTCGACATCAGCAGCATCAAGAGGGCCTGAACGATCGGCGACATCGCCCCGCCGAGCATGCCGCCACTTGAGCCGCCACTCCGCTCGGGCTCGCGCCCGCCGCCGAGCACCTGTCCGAGAACGCCGCCGATGACTTGATCGAGCAGGCCCATATGCGCTTCTCCCCTGTGTCGATGAATGGTGGCGGCCCCGCGCCGACGCCTCAGTCGCGGCGCGTTCCACCCGTGGCCGCGCGATCCTTCGCCGGAAGGTGGTCCAGCGGGTTCGTACGCGCACCCGGCTTTGCGTCCGATGCGGTGACGGCGGTCGGGGCGGAGATCGCCTTCGGCGGCGCGACCTGGCCAGTCGGCCGCTCGGCGGCGCCGGCCGCGGTGTCGCGGCCGGGCAGGGTGCCGGGCGTCGGCTGATCGTTGGGATTGGCCACCGACTGTGCCGAGGCCGGCCGCAGGCTCGCGGGCCCGACGAGCAGGCCGACGGCGCCCGAGAGGGCGAGGCCCGACAGGAACAGGGCGGTGATCGCACCGCCGGCGCGGGGCCGGAAGGCCGGGCGGCCTGCCCGGGAGCGGGGCGAGAATGGGTGGGTCACGGGACAGGCTCCGAACGGGAGGGGGCGTCTGTTGCCGAACCAAGCCCTGCCGCCGCCGATGGGTTCCGGCCCGCCGCGGGCAAACCGCCGGGGTCCCGTGCGGTCAGCCGCGTTTGCGTCCGCCCCCGCCCTTGTATTTCGGCTTCTGTCCCCCGAGCCCCTGAGTCGAGCGGGCCTTCGGGCGCTCCTGCCAGACCGGAGCGCCGACCGGCAGCTCGCGGTCGGTCCCCGGCCCCATATTGTCGAGGGTCGGCTTGGAAATGCGGCTCTGCTTGGCGCCGAAGCGCCCCGCCTCCCGCTCCACGTCGCCCTGGCGGGCCATGGGATCGTCCGAGACCAGCAACTCCGTGGCCTGCAGGCGTTTCAGTTCGTCGCGCAGGCGCGCGGCCTCCTCGAAGTCGAGATCGGCGGCCGCCGTGCGCATCCGCTTCTCCAGGTCGGCCATGACCGCCTTGAGGTTGTGCCCGATGGTGACGGCGTTCTTGGCGAGCCCCGTATCGACCTGGACGTGGTCGCGCTCGAAGACGCTGTCGAGGATGTCGGCGATGCCGCGCTTCACGCTCTGGGGCGTGATGCCGTGCTCTGCATTGTAGGCGAGCTGCTTGGTCCGACGGCGCTCGGTCTCGGCCATCGCCCGCTCCATCGAGCCGGTGATGTTGTCCGCATAGAGAATGCAGCGCGCGTCGGCGTTGCGGGCCGCGCGGCCGATGGTTTGAACCAGCGAGGTTTCCGAACGCAGGAAGCCCTCCTTGTCGGCATCCAGGATGGCCACCAGGGCGCATTCTGGAATGTCGAGGCCCTCGCGCAGGAGGTTGATGCCGATCAGCACGTCGAAGGCCCCGAGCCGCAGGTCGCGGATGATCTCGATGCGCTCCAGGGTATCGATGTCGGAGTGCATGTAGCGCACGCGCACGCTGTTCTCGTGCAGGTACTCGGTCAGGTCCTCGGCCATGCGCTTGGTCAGCGTCGTCACCAGGGTGCGGTATCCGGCCTGCGCCACCTCGCGGACTTCGCCCAGGAGATCGTCGACCTGGGAGCGGGCGGGTCGGATCTCGATCACCGGGTCGACGAGGCCGGTGGGGCGGATGACCTGCTCGGCGAAGACGCCGCCGGTCTGCTCCATCTCCCACTTGGCCGGCGTGGCCGAGACGTGGATCGATTGCGGTCGCATCGCGTCCCATTCCTCGAACCGCAGCGGGCGGTTGTCGAGGCAGGAGGGCAGGCGGAAGCCGTACTCGGCCAGGGTCGCCTTGCGGCGGAAGTCGCCCTTGTACATGCCGCCGATCTGCGGAACCGTGACGTGGCTCTCGTCGGTGAAGACCAGGGCGTTGTCCGGCAGGTACTCGAACAGGGTCGGCGGTGGTTCGCCGGGCTTGCGCCCCGTGAGGTAGCGCGAATAATTCTCGATGCCGTTGCAGGCGCCGGTGGCCTCGATCATCTCGATGTCGAAGGTGCAGCGCTGCTCGATGCGCTGCGCCTCGATCAGGCGGCCCATCTTCGTCAGCTCGTCGACCCGCAGCTTGAGCTCGGTCTTGATGCCCTTGATCGCCTGCTGGAGCGTCGGGCGCGGCGTCACGTAGTGCGAGTTAGCGTAGACCTTCACGAACTTCAGGTCGTTGATCTTCTTGCCCGTAAGGGGATCGAACTCGGTGATGGATTCGATCTCGTCGCCGAACAGGCCGATGCGCCAGCCGCGGTCTTCCAGGTGGGCGGGCCAGAGTTCGATCACGTCGCCGCGCACCCGGAAGGTGCCGCGGGCGAAGTCCGACTGGATGCGCTTGTACTGGAGCGCCACGAGGTCGGCGATGAGCTGGCGCTGCTCGATCTTCTCCTCAAGCGACACCGTGAACGACATCGCCGTGTAGGTCTCGACCGAGCCGATGCCGTAGATGCACGAGACCGAGGCGACGATGATGACGTCGTCGCGCTCCAGCAGGGCGCGGGTGGCGGCGTGGCGCATCCGGTCGATCTGTTCGTTGATCGACGATTCCTTCTCGATGAAGGTGTCCGAGCGCGGCACGTAGGCCTCGGGCTGGTAGTAATCGTAGTACGACACGAAATACTCCACCGCGTTGTCAGGGAAGAAGCTCTTGAACTCGCCATAGAGCTGCGCCGCCAGGGTCTTGTTCGGCGCGAGGATCAGGGCCGGCCGCTGGGTCGCCTCGATGATCTTCGCCATCGTGAAGGTCTTGCCCGAGCCGGTGACGCCGAGCAGCACCTGATCGCGCTCGGCTTTCTTCACGCCGTCCACCAGCTCGGCGATGGCACGGGGCTGATCGCCGGCCGGCTCGAACTCCGATTTGAGCGTGAAGGCGAGACCGCCCTCGGACTTCTTCGGCCGATCCGGCCGGTGCGGCACCCAGGTCTGGCCATCCCGGAACAGCGGGTTGCCTTCGGTGAGCAGGCGCGACAGCGCGTCCACGGTGGCCGAGACGCCGTCCGCGGCCAGCGAGGTCTCCTGATCATCCGCCGGCTCGACCGCCCCCAGGCCCTCCGGGACCGGTCCGTCCTCCGGCGCGCGCAGGCCCAGGGCCTGGGCGAGGCGCGGATCGACGTCGGCTGCTTCGCCCTGGGCGAAGGTCGCCTGCGCGGCCTCGCCGAAGCCCATGCCGGAGGCCTTGTCCGGGACGATCGCCGGGGCCTTGCTGGAAGCCGAAAGCGCCTGGCCCGAAGCCGCGGGCGCCTTGGCACGTCCGCGCGGCGGCTTCGGCTGGCCCGGACGGGCCGGGGCCGGCGGCGCGACCGGCGGCAGGCGGTTCCGGTTCAGGGCCGGGCTGAGGAGGGCCGCCAGGTGCTCGTCGAGGGGCTGGAGCTCGGGCTTCGACGCCTTGGAATTCGGCGTCCTCGGTGCGGACGCCTTCGTTCCGGAAGCCTTTGCCCCCGCGGCCCTGGGGCCCGCGCCCTCGGCGCCCGCACGCTTGCCGTCCAAGCCCTTGCTGTCCGAGCCCTTGGAATTCCCGACGTTCGTGGTCAGAACCTCCGCGTCGGGAGCTGGGTCGGACGCAGCGCGTGGCTTCTTCGGAGTCGGCATGGTGCAAGTATGGTTTCTACCGGCCGCTTGGAAAAGGGTCCGCAGCGGCCGGATGCTGCGCGCCCGTCGCTCCGCCGAGGCCGGAAACACCGCACGGGGCGATTTATCGCGCCTCGCCCTCGTGCCCGCCATCCTCGCCATGGCAACGCGGCCGAGCGCGATCCTGATCCTCTGCGATGAACCCGTTCCCGGACTCGAACCGTTCGGACGCCGCTTCATTCAGGCGCCGATCTGTCTCGTCACCGCCAATCCCGATCTCGCGACCCGGGCTCCGGGCGATGTCACCGTGGCATGCGGCCGCCTGGACGATCGGCGCTGGCTGCGCGGGCTGGCACGCTTTCACGGCCCGAGCCTGATCGTCGACCAGCGTCGCTGTTCCGAGGCCGAACGGGCTTTCGCCTTCGCCGTCCTCTATCCCATGCTGGCCCGGGGCGGCGTCTACGCGGTGCCGGAGCGCACGGGATTCCGGGCGCGCCTGCCCGCCCTGAACCCGTCGGCGCGCCTCCTCGACCAGCGGCTCGCGGCCCTGGGCGAAGGGGGCCGACGCCACGGCGGGTACCGGATGGTGGGCAAGCCGGATGCCGCTCCTGCTCCGATCCGCCTCCGGCCCGCGGCCGAGATCCCGGCCCCCTCGGCGATCTCCATCGATGCGCCGCCGTATCGGCGGGCCCTCGCCGAACTGGTCGGGGCGCCGCCGCGGATCGCCGACTTCGCGGCGCGGTTCTCCGGCTCCGAGGCCGTGCCCCCCGGGGCACGCGTCTACCGATTCCGGGATGCCCGCGTCTTCGGGTTCGCACTGGTTCAGGTGGGCGATGCCCTGGTCGAGGAGAGCCTCATCAACCGCGATCGCGGCGATTATCTCGGCGCCCTGACGCTGGCGCCCGACGGAACGGGTTCGGTTCACCACACCCTCCCCCATCCGCGCCGGGTGTCCGGCCGCACGGTGCATCTCTGGCAGCTCTGGGCCGAGAATTACGGGCACTGGCTCATCGAGTGCCTGCCCCGTCTCCACGTCGCCGCCCGCGCCGGTCTGCTCGACGGCGCCAAGGTCACCGTTCACGCCATTCCGGCGATGGAAACGGTCTACCGGGACTCCCTGGCGGCCCTGGGCATCGGCGCGGATCGGATCGTCTGGCTCACGCAGCGCGAGGTCGTCTTCGCGGAACTGGTCTATCCGACCCCGATCACCCGGCAGCCGATCACCAAGTCGCCCCTCGTCATCGACTCCGCGCGGGAGATCCGCCAGCGGATCGGCCCCCCGCCCGAGCCGCTGGCGGAGCGGATCTACGTCAGCCGCAACCGCAACGCGCGGCGGCGCCTCGTCAACGAGGCGGAGGTGATCGCCGTGCTGGCGGAGCGCGGCTACCGAACCGTTCATCCGGAGACAGAGTGTTTCGCGCGCCAGGTCCAGATCTTCGCCGCCGCACGCTTCGTCATCGGCGGGATGGGGGCCGCCCTCAGCAACCTCGCCTTCGCCGAGCCCGGCGTGCGCTGCCTGATGCTGACCAACCAGGACATGCTCGACGACTTCTTCCTCGATCTCGTCGGCCTCGTGCGCGGCACCTACGTCTGCATCCACGGCAGCAGCGCCGCACCGGATCTCGGGATGCAGTCCGACTACGCGATTCCGATCGACATCCTGCGAGAGACCCTCGACCGCCACGGGTTCTAACGGCAGCCGCAAAGAATCCGCCCCTCCGTTCCTCGACACCTGCGCCCGCGGAGCTAGGTTGCGCGCAGGACCGCCGCCGCATCGCGCCCCAGACCGGACAGACCGATGGATCCCGAGACTTCTTCGACAGGCGAGACCTCGCCGAAACCCGAGCTCGACGCCGACACCCTGGCCTTCGCCGCTCGGGTCTTCCAGTATGCCCGCATGGGGCACGCGGAGGATCTCGCGACACTGTTCGGGCAGGGCCTGCCGGCGAACCTGCGCAACGACAAGGGCGACAGCCTCCTGATGCTCGCCGCCTATAACGGACAGGCCGAGGCGACGCGGGTGATCCTCGAGGCGGGCGGCGACCCCGAACTCGCCAACGACCGGGGCCAGACGCCGCTGGCCGGCGCCGCCTTCAAGGGTGACATGGCCATCGCCGGCCTGCTCCTCGCCCACGGCGCCCAGGTCGACGGCACGGGGACGGGCAGCCGGACGGCCCTGATGACCGCGGCCATGTTCAACCGCACCGAGATGGTCGCGTTGCTCCTCGCCCACGGCGCCGATCCGGATGCCCGGGACGGCTCGGGGCTCACCGCCGCCGCCCTGGCGGGCTCCATGGGCGCCGCCGACACGCCCGCGCAGCTCGCCGGGGCCGGACGCCCGGGCGCGCCGGGCTGATCGGAACCGTTCCCGTCCCAGAATCCGCTGCGGATCGCCCGGCCACGGGGCGACCGAGGTGAGGAATGCTCATGCCGAACACGTTTCGCCGCGGACTCACCGCCCTCATTCTCGCGAGCCTGCCGGGGGCGGCCCTGGCGGCCGACGACTGGCCGATGTTCGGCCGCGACCACACCAACCAGCACTTCTCGCCGCTCACCGGGATCGACCGGGGCAACGTGAAGGCCCTGCGCCCGGCCTGGATCTTCCAGACCGGCATCACCGGCTACTTCCAGGCGGAACCCGTGATGGTGGACGGGACGCTCTACGTCTCGACCACCCAGAACCACGTCGCCGCCCTCGATGCGCGCAGCGGACGGGTGCTGTGGACCTACACCCACAAGGCGCGCACGGAGAAGATCTTCGGGCCGCCCTCGAACCGGGGCGTGGCCGTCTCCGGCGGCAAGGTCTTCGAGGCGACCATGGACGGGCGGATCATCGCCCTCGACGCGGCCACCGGAAAGGTCCTGTGGGACCACGAGGCGGTACGCCCGGAGGAGGGTGAATCGGAGACCGCCTCGGCCCTGGCGGACACGCTCGGGGCCGGCACGGTCCAGGGGTCGAGCCGCCTCGGCTTCAAGATGCCGCCCCTGGTGGCCGACGGCCTCGTCATCGTCGGCGTCGCCGGCGCCGGCTACGGCCTGCACGTGGAAGACGCCAAGGGCGGCCTCGACGGCGGCGCGGTGGTGGGCATCGAAGGCGGCTACGGCCGCCGCGGCTGGCTCGCGGCCTACGACGCCGCCACGGGGGCCGAGCGCTGGCGCTGGTACGTGACCAAGTCGGACGGCTGGGAGGGCGCCTTCTCGGCGACCACGCCCGACGGGGTGCCGCTGCACCGGGACATCGCCGCCGAGAAGGCCGCCGCCCCGGCCCACCCGGAAGCCTGGCGGGTCGGGGGCGGCTCGCTCTGGATGACGCCGGCCTACGACCGGGATCTCGGGCTGATCTACGTCGGCACCGGCAATCCGGCGCCGCAGAATTTCGGCCTCTCGCGCCCGGGCGACAACCTCTACACCATGAGCCTCGTCGCCCTCGACGTCCGTACGGGGCAGTTGCGCTGGTACTATCAGCAGGTCCCGCACGACGAGTGGGGCTACGACGTGGCGAGCCCGCCCTTCCTCCTCGACCAGCCGACGCCGCAGGGCCCGGTCAAGGCCGTGGCGCAGGGCTCGAAGACCGGCTGGCTCTACGTCCACGACCGCATGACGGGGAAACTTCTAGCGAAGTCCGAGCCGCTGATCGCCCAGAAGAACCTCTACGCGCCCCCGACCGAAACCGGAACGGTGGTCAGTCCCGGACCGCTCGGGGCGATCTCCTGGCACCCGGTGGCCTACGATGCGCAGCGGGGGACCGCCTTCGCCCAGGTCCGGCACGGAGCGACCACCTACGTGGTCCGAACGGTCCCCGCCTCGGGCGACCGGCCGGCGATCCGCTACACCGAGACCACCGAGGCCAAGGGCGAACCGAGCTTCAGCACCCTGACGGCGGTGGACCTCGCCCGGGGCGGCGCCATCAAGTGGACGGTGAAGGGCGGCAGCCGTCTCTCCGGCGGCACGCTGGCCACCGCCTCGGGCCTCGTCTTCTCCGGTGAGGAGGACGGCCATCTCGACGCCCACGATGCCGAGACCGGTGCGATCCTGTGGCGCTTCCAGTGCGGCGCCGGCATCGGCGGCCCGCCCATCACCTACGCCCTCGACGGCCGGCAGTACGTCGCGGTGGCGGCCGGCGGCGCCTCCTTCACCAAGGGGTCCGGCTTCGGCACCGGCGACGCCCTCGTGGTCTTCGCACTGCCGGATTGAGAACCTGGCCGCTCCACGGCCGATGTGAGATGACGGCGCGGGCGGCGCAGGGCTTGCGTGCGCCGGTCCAGCGCAACCAGAGACCCTCTCCTCCATGACGACCGACGCCTCCGCATCGCGCCAGCCCGACGACCGCGGCCCGCCCGTGGTGCGCACCATCGCGATGCCCGCCGACACCAACCCGGCCGGGGACATCTTCGGCGGCTGGCTGATGGGCCAGATGGATCTCGCAGCCGGCAACATCGCCGCCCGGCGCTCCAGGGGCCGCTGCGCCACGATCTCGGTGGAGGCCATGACCTTCCACCGACCGGTCATCGTCGGCGACGAGGTGAGCATCTACGCCTGGATCGTGCGGGTCGGCCGCACGTCCATGGGCATCCAGGTGGAGGTCTGGCGCCGGGAGCGCGAGGGCGAGGAGACCATGAAGGTCACCGAGGGGCTCTTCACCTTCGTGGCGATCGGCCCGGACCGCCGGCCCCGGGTGATCCCGCCGGAGCCCGAGACCGCCGGGGCGTGAGCCGTCCCGGCCCCTCCCGCCGAGCCGTCCTCGGCGGCGTTCTCGGCCTTGCCGGGAGTCCCGTCTTCGCAGCAAAGCCCGGCTTCGCCGCGGCGCCATCGTGGTCGGAGGACAGCCTCCAGGCGGCGGCCGCGCGCAAGGGGGTGGCCTACGGCTCGGCGGTGAACGGCGTCACCCTGCGGCAGGACCCGGCCTACGGGCGCGCCCTGGCTCGGGAGGCCGGCATCCTCGTGTCCGAGAACGCGATGAAGCTGACCTATGCCTGGCGGGCACCGGACAGCCTCGATTTCACCTACGCGGACGAAGTCGCGGCCTTCGCGGAGGCCAACCGCCAGCGCCTGCGCGGCCACACCCTGGTCTGGCACGAGGGCCTGCCGGTCTGGGTCGGCGAACGGCTCGCGGCGGGGGAGGGCGAAGCCTTCCTGCGCCGCTGGATCGGCGCCATGGCCGGTCGCTATCGGGGGCGGATCGAGGCCTGGGACGTGGTCAACGAGATCTGCGGCCCCCAGGACGGGCGCCCGGACGGGCTGCGGCGCACCCCGTGGCTCGCGGCGCTGGGGCCTGCTTACGTCGATCTCGCCTTCCGCATCCAGCACGCGGTTGCACCGGACGCCGCCGGGGTCTGGAACGAGAACGATCTCGAACTCGACGCGGACTGGATCGACCAGCGCCGCGCGATGGTGCTGCGGACCCTGGAGGGGATGCGGCGGCGCGGCGTGCCGATCCGCCGGCTCGGCCTGCAGGGGCACCTCTACGCGAAACACCCGCTTAACCAGGACAAGCTGCGTACCTTCCTGCGCGAGGTGGCCGGCCTCGGGCTCGCCATCGAGGTCACGGAACTCGACGTCAACGATCGGACCTACCCCGCCGACCTGAATGCCCGCGACCGGGCGGTGTCCGACCTGGTCCGCCGCTTCCTCGACGTGGTCCTGGACGAGGCGGCGGTGCTCAACGTCCTCACCTGGGACATCACCAACCGGAACACCTGGCTCAACGCCAATCCCGAGCGCCGGCGCCCCGACGGGCTGCTCCAGCGTGCCCTGCCGCTGGATGAGAACCTCGCGCGCACGCCGCTCTGGTCGGCGATGCGCCGGGCCTTCGCCGATGCGCCGGACCACCGGCAGACGCGGGACGCCTTGCGCGGCGCCTGAGCCCCTGGAATCTGTCTTGTCGTCTGTCGTTTCGGGATAACCGGTTTTAGCTGCGCCCCGACAGATCCTAGCGGGGGACCATCCGCGCCTGCTGCGGTCGGTCGCCGGCGTGCTGGCGCAGGAAGGCCGCCATCTCGGCGAGCTCGGGGGCCTTCGACCGGAAGGTCACGGAGAGCGCCAGCAGGGTGTCGGCATGGTCGAGCCCCGCATAGATCCGCTCCTGCACCGGCACGCGGGCAGCGCGCAGCCGCGCGGCGAGGCTGCGCGTGTTGGAAGGGCGCACGGTGGTGTCGCCGTCGCCGGAGGCGAGGAAGGCCGGCGGCGAGTGCGGGCCCGCGAAGGTGATGGGCTGGGTCGCCGCCGTGTCGGGGGCCTCGCCGAACAAGTCCGTGGCGGTGCCTGCATCCAGCGGCAGGAAGTCGTAGGGACCGGACAGGCCCGCCACCGCCCGGATCACCCGCGGATCGACGCCGGCCCGGCGCAGGTAGGACGGGTTGAGCGCGAGCATCACCGCATTGTAGGCGCCGGCCGAATGCCCGGCGAGGACCACCCGGCTCGGGTCGCCCCCATAGGCGGCGATGTTCCGCTCGACCCACGCCAGGGCCTGGGCCCCGTCGTCGAGGAAGTCCGGGAACCGGACCTCCGGATAGAGCCGGTAATCCGGCAGGACGGTCACGAAACCCTGCGCCGCGAGGGCCTGTCCGACGAAGGCATAGTCCTCCTTCGCGCCGTTCTTCCAAGAGCCACCGTAGAAGAACACCAGCACGGGGGCGCCGGTGGGGCCGGCCACGGGGGTGAAGACGTCGAGGCGCTGGCGCGGATGGGCGCCGAACGCGGCGTCCTTCAGGCTGATCCGTCCGCCCTGGTCCCGGGGACCGATCGCGTCGAAGAAGGCGAGGGGGGAGCAGGCCGTGATGCCGAGCGCGACGAGCGCGAGTCCGGCGAGGCTGGCAAGGACGGCAAGAACCCGGGTCATGCATCTCTCTGTTGGGGGGCGAGCCCCCTGTGACAGGGCCGGCGCGGCGGATTCATGGCGCGAATGCAATTCATGGCGCGAGGTCGATTTGTGGCGACCTGTCGCGTCGCGGTGCGAAGCGGGTCCTCAGGTTCTTGGCGTCCCGATCAGGTTCTGAGGACGAGGCAGGCGCCGCCCACCTGCCGGATGCGCCCGCACAGGCCGTCGGCGGCCTCCCGGCTCTGGGCCGGGATGCGGATGCGGTAGAAGGCGCGGGTGCCGCGGCTGCGCAGGCGGGTGCCGATGATCATCGGACGAACGTCGCCGATCACGCTTGTGTAGAGCTTCCGTGTTCGCGCGAAGCTCTGCAGCGCCAGCGATTTCGAGAAGTTTCCGGCGAGCTGGATGCCCCAGGGCGCCGCCGGCCCCTCGTTTCCGCCGAGGGCGAACCGGTCGCCGCGCGACGGAATGCGCAGCGCCGCCGTCACCTTGAGGCAGCTGGTCTCGGAATTGGCCCCGGGCTCAGAAGCCATGGCCTCGGGTTTCTTCGGTCCGAGATCCTTGGTCTCCGGCGTCTTGGTCTCCGGCATCTTGGTCTCCGGCATCTTGGTCTCTTGCGTCTTGGTCGAACCGTCCTTCGCTTTCGGCGCGTCCTCCTCGGGCATCTCGATCGCCGCGCCCGGGCGCCAGGCCTCCGCGGGCGAGCCCGTGATCGCCAGGACGTAGTTCCGGGTCTCGGTGGGCAGGCCGCCTCTGCCCGCGAGCCAGGCCGAGACCCGGCCCGGCCCGCCGTTGTAAGCCGCCGCCGCCAGCCCGAGATTGCCGAATTGCCGGTTGAGGTCGGCGAGCAGATGAGCCGCGTGCGGGATCGCCTGCTCGGGATCGAACGGATCGGTCAGGCCGCGCTCCCGGGCCGTACCCGGCATGAACTGGGCGACGCCCTGCGCGCCCACGGGGCTCACGGCGGTGACCCGGAAGGCGCTCTCGCGCCAGATCAGGCGCGTCAGGAACGGCACCGGCAGGCCGCGGGCCTTGGCCGAGCCCTCGATGAGGCGGCACAGGGCCTGTTCGACCGTCTCCGTCGCGCCCTCGGCGGCGGCGCGAGCCGACCCTGGGGCTAGGACACCGAGGAGGAGGGACAGCAGGGCGGCGGAGAGACGGCGAAGGGGCAAGGTCACGGTCGGGTTGTAGAGCGTGCGCGCCGACGATCAATTACAAACGCCCCCGACCGCGTCGCATCCGCGTTCGCCGATCCCGTCCGCCCACGCTATAACCCGCGTGCTGGCGAATTCCGCCCCGCTGCAGAACAGGCCTCGATGCCCGAAACGCTCCTCGACGTTCAGGACCTGTCGGTCGCCTTCCGGGCGCGGGAGCGCGAGACCCGCGCCGTGGATCGCGTGAGCTTCACCATCACGGCCGGAGAGACGCTGGCCCTCGTGGGGGAATCCGGCTCGGGCAAGTCGGTGACGGCCCTCTCGATCCTGCGCCTCCTCGACGGCAGTGCCTACCATCCGGGCGGCCGCATCCTGTTCAAGGGCGAAGACCTGCTGACCCTGCCGGAGAAGCGCCTGCGCGGCATCCGCGGCGCCGACATCACCATGGTGTTCCAGGAGCCGATGACCTCCCTGAACCCGCTGCACACGATCCAGCGGCAGATCGGCGAGGTGCTGGAGGTGCATCGCGGACTGTCCGGTCGCAAGGCGCGGGCCCGCATCCTCGAACTGCTCGAACTGGTCGGGCTGCGCGACGCCGAGCGCCGCCTCAACGCCTATCCGCACGAGCTCTCGGGCGGACAGCGCCAGCGCGTGATGATCGCCATGGCGCTCGCCTGCGAGCCCGACCTGCTCGTGGCCGACGAACCGACCACCGCCCTCGACGTGACCGTCCAGGCGCAGATTCTCACCCTGCTGGCCGACCTGCAGAAGCGCCTCGGCATGGCGATGCTGTTCATCACCCACGACCTCGGCATCGTGCAGCGCATCGCCGACAACGTCTGCGTCATGCTCGCCGGGCGCGTCGTCGAGGCCGGCCCGGTGGCGGAGATCTTCGCCCGGCCGCAGCACGACTACACCCGCCGCCTCCTCGCCTCGGAGCCGAAGGGCCGGGCCAACCCGGTTCCCCCCGATGCCGGGCGCCTCCTGGAGGCCGGCCCGCTCAAGGTCTGGTTCCCGATCCGCGAGGGTTGGCTGCGCCGGACCACCAGCCACGTGAAGGCGGTGGACGGGGTGTCCCTGCGGGTCCGGGCCGGCGAGACCGTCGGGGTCGTCGGCGAATCCGGTTCGGGCAAGACCACCCTCGGCCTGGCGCTCCTGCGCCTCACCGGCTGCGAGGGCCCCATTGTGTTCCTCGGCCGCTCCATCGCGGGCCTGCCGCCCGCCGCCATGCGCCCGATCCGACGCGACATGCAGGTGGTCTTTCAGGACCCCTACGGCTCGCTCTCGCCGCGCATGACGGTGGCGGACATCGTCGCCGAGGGGCTGTTGGTCCAGGGCGCGGTCAAGACGCGGGCTGAGCGGCAGGCGGTCGTCGCCAAGGCCCTCGACGATGTCGGCCTCGATCCGGCAACCATGAACCGCTACCCGCACGAGTTCTCCGGCGGCCAGCGGCAGCGCATCGCCATCGCGCGGGCCGTCGTGCTCAAGCCCAAATTCGTCGTCCTGGACGAGCCGACCTCGGCCCTCGACCGCTCGGTCCAAGCCCAGATCGTCACCCTCCTGCGCGACCTGCAGCGCGAGCGCGGGCTCGCCTACCTGTTCATCAGCCACGACCTCAAGGTGGTGCGGGCGCTGGCGAACTACGTGCTGGTGATGCAGAACGGCCGCGTCGTCGAGGAGGGCCCGGCCGAGGACATCTTCGCCGCGCCGAAGACCGCCTACACCCAGGCGCTGTTCGCCGCCGCCTTCGATCTCCAGAGCGACGCCGTCGCCGATCCGATCCCGGCCTGAGGGGAACGGGCATGCCGCGCGCCTTCCTCATCGTGCTCGATTCCGTCGGCATCGGCGGCGCGCCGGATGCCGCTCGCTACGGCGATGCCGGGTCCGATACGGTCGGACACATCGCCCGCGCCTGCGCCGAGGGGCGGGGCGACCGGGCTGGCCTGCGGCAGGGCCCCCTGGCACTCCCGAACCTGGCCCGCCTCGGCCTCGGGCTGGCGGCGATGGGCGCGACCGGCGCGGTGCCGCCCGGTCTCGCGATCCCCGGCGCCCCGACGGGCGCCTACGGCCACGCGGTCGAGGTCGCCGCCGGCAAGGACACACCCTCGGGTCACTGGGAGATCGCCGGCGTGCCGGTCCGCGAGCCCTGGGGCTACTTCCCCGTCGCGGTCCCGACCTTCCCGGCCGCGCTGACGGAGGCGCTGATCGCGCGAGCCGGCCTGCCGGGCATCCTCGGCGACTGCCACGCCGCCGGCGTCGCGATCATCGACAGCCTGGGCGCCGAGCATGTCCGGACCGGCCGGCCGATCTGCTACACCTCCACCGACAGCGTCTTCCAGATCGCGGCGCACGAGGACAGCTTCGGGCTGGAGCGACTCTACGACACCTGCCGGATCGCCCGCGAGCTCTGCGACGCCTACCGGGTCGGCCGGGTCATCGCCCGGCCCTTCGTCGGCAGCGCGCAGGACGGGTTCCGGCGCACCGCCAACCGCAAGGACTATGCGGTCGAACCGCCCGGCCGGACCCTCCTGGACGTGCTCCGAGCCTCCGGGCGGAGCGTCGTCAGCGTGGGCAAGATCGGCGACATCTTCGCCCATCGGGCGACCGGGCAGGAGATCAAGGTTGGCGGCAACACCGCGTGTCTCGATGCCGCGCTGACGGCATTCGCGGCGCTGCCGGAAGGCGGCCTCGTCTTCCTCAACCTCGTCGACTTCGACACCGAGCATGGCCATCGCCGGGACGTGCCCGGCTACGCCGCCGAACTCGAACGCTTCGACGCCCGGCTGCCCGAGATCCACGACGTGCTGCGTCCCGGAGACCTCTGCATCATCACTGCGGACCACGGCAACGATCCGACCTGGGGCGGAACCGAACACACCCGGGAACAGGTTCCCGTGCTGGCCTTCGGCCCCGGCGTCTCGCCGGGGTCCCTGGGCCGACGCGAAACCTTCGCGGATATCGGCGCGACCCTCGCGCAGCATCTCGGGGTCGCGCGCCTCGATGCGGGGACGGGCTGGCACTGACGGACGAGAGGGGAGCACCATGCGCGACGAGGACGACCGAGCCATCCGGCAGACCATCGCTCACCGGGTCGGCGAACCGTTGGACACGCTGTCGGTCGAGGATCTCGAGGAGCGGATCCGACTGTTGCGGTCCGAGGTGGAGCGGCTGGAGGCGGCGCGGCACGCCAAGAAGGCGGCCCTGGAGCGGGCGGGCTCCCTCTTTCGGCTCTAGGGGCTCCCCCGAAGGAATCGCTTTAAAGTTACATTTCCTGCGAAGGAATTCCCGCTTTCCCCCAAATGGGGGATGAAGGCCGCCCAACCCCACGCTTGAATACTCTCCAAACCACGGGCGAGGGCGGTCATGCTGGAGAGATGGACGATGGCGCCATGGATGCGCCGGCGGGTTGCGCGACACGTGCAGCGGGGCACGAGCGATCGGATGATCGCCTGCCTGATCAATCCGGCCCCAGCGCCCTTACCCGACAGCGATGCGCCGAGCGCGAACAGCGCCGAGATCACCGTCCAGTATGATCTTTCGAACGTCATCCTGTTCCGCGCCCTGGGGGCGAATCGGGTGGGCGGCGGCCGGGACGCCCGGTGACCTCCGCCGTCACCGGATCAGGCTGAGGCCCGAGATCAGCCGGGCCAGGTCGACCTGGCGCGTCACACCTGTCTTGGCGAAGATCGCCTTGACCTGACCGCGAATGGTTTCCGGCCGCACGCTCTGCTGCGCGGCGAGGATCGCGATGGTGACGCCGTCCGCGATGCCCCGCGCGATTCGCGCCTCGGCCGCCGTCAGGTCGAACAGACCGGCCAGCAATTCGGTGCCCGGGACGGGACGCGGCAGGACCGGGGCGGCGATCATCAGGAGGGTGCCGCCACCGAAGACGTCCTGGGCCTGCCCGCGCATGGGCAGCAGGTGGAGAACCATGGCGGGATGGTCGTCGTCGGCCGGGATCGGAATGGAGCGCGCCGCCTGCGCCCGCTGACCGGCGAGCACGTCCGCCATGAGGGCGTCCGCACCGGGATGGGCAAGGGCGACCCGCTCGCGCTGATCGCGCACCACCCGCGGCACGAGGCCGGTGAAACTCGCATTGCGTTCCTGCAGGCGCCCGTGGCGCGAGAGGACGGCCGCCGGGAGGCCCAGCACCTCCAGGGCGCCCACCGCGGCGCGTGCCCGTTCCAGCTTCAGCCGGGCTGAGACGAGGGCCGCGCGGCCCAGATGCGGCCGCAGGGTGTCGAGGACCACCGTCGCGGCCTGCGGCACCGGACCGTCCGTGTAGCGCCGCTCGATGCTGAAGATCAGCGTGTCGCCGGTGGTCAGCGGGCAGGCGGTGGCGGCACCCCATCCGAGCCCGCGCGGACGCAGGAATTGCTGGATCAGGACGTCCTGCTCCAGTTCGGCCTGGGTGTAGACGTCCTGCTCGCGGATGAAGCCCGCATGGCGGGCGGCGAGAAGCTTCGCCGTGCGCTGACCGGCGCTGCTCCAGCCCCCGGCGGCGAAATCGGCCATGACCTGATCGAGGGATTCGCTGTTGATCCAGCGATGGGTTTCGAGATCGGCCGCGATCAGGACCGTTCCCTGGGCGCCGGCGATGGCGGCGAGTTGGTCCAGGACCGCAGGCCACAGCTCGGGCAGGATCGCCGCCTCGTAGATGAGGTCCGTCAGGGTTTCGAAATCACCCTGTCCCGTCGACTCCCGCACGGCTCGTGATCCACAGCCCAAGGTTTCTACTTCGTAAATATCATGGGGGCAAAGCTTCGCGCCCGACAAGCGTCTTCGAGACGGAATCCCGTGATCTGCCCGTCGGATACGGGAAACCCGACGGGATTCGACCTCCGTGGCCCCGGGGAGGTCTCGTCAGCCGATCCCTTCGTGTTAGGGGAGGGGGAGACGGGGAACCTTCGGCCGATACGACCGGTCCTGTCGATGCGGAGCGGGGGCGGGGAGTTTGGCGTGCGGCATTGGCGCGAAGGACCGGGTGACCGGCGAAGCTACCACCACGGCAACCTCAAGGAGGCGCTGATCGAGGCGGCGCGCCGCTTCATCGCCGAGCGCGGCATCGGCGGCTTCACGCTGGTGGATGCGGCCCGCCTCGTCGGCGTCACGCCGGCGGCGCTCTACCGCCATTTCCGCGGACGCGAGGCCCTGCTCGAAGAGGTGGCCGGCCGCGGCTTCGCCGACCTCGCCGAGCGCCTCGCCCGCGCCCTCACGGCCAAGGGCACTCCGCTGGAGCGGTTCACCCGGATGGGCGAGGCCTATCTGGCTTTCGCCGAGGAAGAACCCGGCTACTACGCGGCGATCTTCGAGACCCGCGGCCTCGCCGCCGCCGAACCGAACGCAGTGCCGAGCCTCCGACCGAGCCCGTTCGACCTCCTGGTGGAGGCGCTTCAGGCGACCTTTCCGGAGGGGTTCGGCGGCGTCGCGCCCCGGTTCATCGCCCTGGAGGTCTGGGCCCTCGCACACGGCCTCGCAACCCTCTCCGCGTCCGGACACCTGCCGAAATCCGCCGGCATGCCGGACAAGTACGAGCTGCTGCGCGCGGGCGTGCTCGCCCTCGTCCACGGCGCAGCAGCGGGCGGCCGGACGCGCGAACAGGCCTGACCGATTGAGCGCCCCTTGAAAGCGCGTCGCTCCATCCGCAAGTGAATGTCGTTCACATTTACATTGGAGCCGTGAGCCGTGAGCTTCTCTTCCTCCCCCTTCACCACCGGGAAGGTCTGCCGTAGCGGCCCCTTCCCCAAGCGATCCCTCGAAGTCGGCGCCATCGTCGTCGCCTTCGTCTACTGGTGGCCCTTGGCCGCCGCCTACATCGCCTGGAAGGTCGCGGGGTATCCCGCGCTCAGCGAGTTGCGGGGCCTCGCCGGCCGCGGCTTCTCGTGGAACGCGAGCGCCACGCGCTCGCGCTTCGCCGCGGCGTTCGAGTCCGCCAATGGCGGCAGCACCGGCAACCTCGCCTTCGATGCCTACCGCCGCAGCGAGATCGAGCGGCTCGATGCCCAGCGCCGGGCCCTGCAGGAGGAGAGCCGCGCCTTCGCCGAGTTCGTCGAGGAGCTGAAGCGGGCCAAGGACCGCGAGCAGTTCGACGCCTTCATGCAGAAGCGCCGCAGCGCGGACGCCACCCGCGCGGTCTGAGCGACCTCTCCGCCGAAATGGAAGGACGCGAGGGCTTCCGGCGCAGGTCGGGAGCCCTTTTTGCCGGGCGCAATCCGTCCGAAGACCTCGCTCGCAATCCCACGATGCTCTAGAAATCCGGTCCCGGTCTTGCCTCGGTCTCCCGCCGCCCAGGATCAGACCTCGGCTTCATGGAGATCCAGCGATGCAGCCAGCCGCCGCGACCGTCCGGGTGGTGGACCACCCCCTCGTGCAGCACAAGCTGACCCTGCTGCGCCAGCGCGAGCGTTCGACCAAGGGCTTCCGGCAGATCCTCAACGAGATCGGCATGCTGCTGGCCTACGAGGTCACCCGGGACCTGCCCCTGGAGACGGTGACGATCGAGACTCCGATCCAGTCGATGGAGGCGCCGCAGATCGCCGGCAAGAAGTTGGTTCTGGCGCCGATTCTGCGGGCCGGCGTCGGCTTCCTCGACGGCATGCTGTCCCTGGTGCCCTCGGCCCGCGTGGCACATGTGGGGCTCTACCGCGACCCCGAGACTCTGGAAGCGGTGGAATACTACTTCAAGGCGCCCTCCGATCTGGTCGACCGGACGGTCCTCGTGCTCGACCCGATGCTCGCGACCGCGAACTCGGCGGTGGCGGCGATCAACCTCCTGAAGCAGCGCGGCGCGCAGGACCTGCGCTTCGTCTGCCTGCTCGCGGCCCCGGAGGGCATCGCCCGCCTGCAGGCCGCCCACCCGGACGTCCCCGTCTGGACCGCCGCCATCGACAGCCACCTCAACGACCACGGCTACATCGTCCCAGGCCTCGGCGATGCCGGCGACCGGATGTACGGCACCCGCTGAGCACCGCCCGCGCGGCGTGATCTTGCCAAGCCATGATCTTGCCAAGTACCAGCCGGGCGGCACATGACGGGGCTTCCAGGAGGAGACCCCGATGACAGCCAGCCTGCCCGAGACCATGCGACAGATCCGCTTCACCGCTGCCGGCGGGCCGGATGTGCTGGCCCTGGAGACGGTGCCGCTGCCGCAGCCCGGGCCTGGCCAGGTGCTGATCGAGGTCGTCGCCGCCGGGATCAACCGGCCGGACATCCAGCAGCGCGAGGGCAAGTACCCGCCGCCGAAGGGTGCCACCGAGATCCCCGGCCTCGAGGTCGCCGGCCGCATCGTCGCACTCGGTGAGGGCGTCTCCGGCGTCTCGGTCGGCGACGAGGTCTGCGCCCTGGTGATTAGCGGCGGCTACGCCGAGTTCGCCGTGGCCGAGATCGGCCAATGCCTGCCGAAGCCCGCGTCGCTCTCGCTGGTGGAGGCCGGGGGCCTGCCGGAGAACTACTTCACCGTCTACAGCACCGTGATTGAGCGCGGGCGGCTCAAGGCCGGCGAGTCCTTCCTCGTCCATGGCGGATCGAGCGGCATCGGATCGACCGCCATCCAGATCGCCAAGCATCACGGCGCCCGCGTCTTCGCCACCGCCGGCTCGGCCGAGAAGTGCGCCTTCTGCCGCGATCTCGGCGCCGAGGCGGCGATCAATTACCGCGAGGCCGACTTCGTCGAGGAGGTGAAGCGCCTCACCGATGGTAACGGCGTCGACGTCATCCTCGACATGGTCGGGGCGCCGTACCTCGCCAAGAACCTCTCGGCCCTGGCGATCGAGGGGCGCCTCGTGCAGATCGCCTTCATGCAGGGCTACAAGGTCGATGCCTTCAGCATGACCCCGATCATGATGAAGCGCCTGATCTTCACCGGCGCGACGCTCCGAGCCCGGCCGAAAGCCGAGAAGGCGGCGATCGCCGAAGGCCTTGCCCGGGACGTCTGGCCGCTGCTCGAAGCCGGGACGATCCGCCCGGTGATCCATGCCACCTTCCCGTTGGAGGAGGCCCGCAAGGCGCACGAACTGATGGAGTCGAGCGCCCATCTCGGCAAGATCATGCTGATGACCGGCCGCTAGGTCGGACCTCGGCGGGAACTCCGCTCTCGACCGTCGCGTTTCAGACCCGAGCTAGAATCACGGGCAGGATTCACGGGAATCGGTGCTCGGGTCGAAACATCGGTCTTCGGACCGTTCAAGCGAGGATCGCATGGCAGAGAATCTACACGGTCAGGAAGCCCGGCAGGGCAAGCGCGGCAAGCCGGTACTCTACGTTCTCGTGGCCAGCCTCGTGCTGCTCGCGATCGCCATCACCGGCCTGATGACCTGGCAGGGCGCGAACTCGCCCAAGGACTACGCCAGCCAGAGCCAGGACGCCTCCCGCCAGGAAGTGACGGGGTCCGTGAAGGGTTCGTCGAACGCGACGTCGTCGTCGAACACCGGTTCGGTTCCGGCCGCGAACCCGGCCTATCCGAGCCCGGCCCAGCCGGCAGCGAACGGCAACAAGCAGTAAGTCTGAAGGTCGTCCGTGCCGGTCCGCCTCAGCGGGTCGGCACGGGCGTTTCGCCGCGATAATCGTAGAAGCCGCGCTTGGACTTGCGGCCGAGCCAGCCGGCTTCGACGTATTTCACGAGCAGCGGACAGGGCCGATACTTCGAATCGGCCAGTCCCTCGTAGAGCACCTGCATCACGGACAGGCAGGTATCGAGGCCGATGAAGTCGGCCAGCTGCAGGGGCCCCATCGGGTGGTTCGCCCCGAGCTTCATCGCGGTGTCGATCGATTCCACCGAGCCGACGCCCTCGTAGAGCGTGTAGATCGCCTCGTTGATCATCGGCAGCAGGATGCGGTTGACGATGAAGGCCGGGAAATCCTCCGACATCGTCGACGTCTTGCCAAGCTTGGCGATGAAGGCCTTGGCCGATTCGTAGGTCGGGTCTTCCGTGGCGATGCCGCGGATCAGCTCGACGAGCTGCATCACCGGCACCGGATTCATGAAGTGGATGCCGATGAAGCGCTCTGGCCGATCGGTCGAGGCGGCGAGTCTCGTGATCGAGATGGACGATGTGTTGGTGGCGATCAGGGCATCGGGTTTCAACGACGCGCAGAGCGTGCTGAAGATCTGGCGCTTGGTCGATTCGTCTTCGGTGGCCGCCTCGATGACGAGGTCGCAGGGCGCAAGGTCGTCGAAGCTCTCCGCTGCCACGATCCGCGAGACCGCGCTGCGGCGCTGATCGTCCGCGATGGTGCCCTTGGCCACCTGTCGGGCGAGATTGCCGTCCACGGTGGCGAGGCCGTTGTGGATGCGGGCCGGGTCGCGGTCGTTCAGGCGGACGTCGAGCCCCGCCATCGCGCAGACATGCGCGATACCGCTGCCCATCTGCCCGGCGCCGATGATGCCGACCGTCCTGATATCGATGCCCATCGTCTGCACTCGCACCCCTGGGTCGTCCCGCCGTCGCGGTCCGGGTCCCGCCCGGCCGCCGAGGACGCCCGTCTCGCTTATAACGTTTCGCGGCAGCAGCGTCCTAGAGCATTTCCACGCTGGAAGGCCATCCGTACCGGGCGATCGGTGCGCGCGCGGCGCGCACTGGCCGGACGTGCCTGTTCCGCCTCAGCCCTTCGCCTTGGCGATTTCGGCCTGCAGCTCGGGGACGATCTGGAACAGGTCGCCCACGAGGCCGTAATCCGCCACCTGGAAGATCGGTGCGTCCTCGTCCTTGTTGATGGCGACGATGACCTTCGAGTCCTTCATGCCGGCGAGGTGCTGGATCGCGCCCGAGATGCCCACCGCGACGTAGAGCTCCGGTGCCACCACCTTGCCGGTCTGCCCGACCTGCCAGTCGTTCGGGGCGTAGCCGGCATCGACGGCGGCGCGGGAGGCGCCCACGGCGGCGCCGAGGCTGTCGGCCAGGGGCTCGATCAGCTCCTTGAACTTGTCCGAGGAGCCCAGCGAACGGCCGCCGGACACGATGATCTTGGCTGCGGCCAGCTCGGGACGGTCGGACTTGGCGATCTCCTCGCCCTTGAAGCTCGACTTGCCCGAGGAGGCGGCCGCCTGGACCGGCTCGATCGGGGCGGCCGCACCGCCCTCGCCGGCGGGCTTGAAGGCCGCCATGCGGACGGTGATCACCTTCTTGCCGGCGCCGGCCTGCACGGTCTGGATCGCGTTGCCGGCGTAGATCGGACGCTCGAAGGTGTCGGGGGAGACCACACTGATGATGTCGGAGATCTGCGCCACGTCGAGGAGGGCGGCCACCCGCGGCAGCACGTTCTTGCCGGTGGTGGAAGCCGCCGCGACGACGTTGTCGTAGGGCTCCGCCAGGGCGACGAGCAGCGCGGCCGTCGGCTCGGCGAGGAGGTGGTCGTAGGTGGCGTCCTCGGCCAGCAGCACCTTCTCGATCCCGTCGAGCTTGGCGGCGGATTCGGCCGCGGGGCGGCTGCCGGCGCCGGCCACGAGGGCGTGCACGGGTCCGCCCAGGGCGACGGCGGCCGTCAGAGCCTTCAGGCTCGCGTCGCGGCCCGCGCCGTTGTCGTGCTCGATGAGGAGTAGGGTAGCCATGGTGTGCGAACCTCGAAATCGATCAGCAGGAGGGTCCCGGACCCCGTCTCACCCGCCGCGTCGGCGCGGCGGGGTCTTGAAGCCATCGGCGGGGCGGGGTCTCAGAGAACCCCGGCCTCGCCCTTCAGCTTCTGCACGAGTTCGGCCGGGGACCCGACCTTGATGCCGGCCTTGCGCCCGGCGGGCTCCACGGTCTTGAGCACGGTGACCCGCGGGGTCACATCGACGCCCAGGGCATCGGGGGCCAGCTCCTCGAGGGGCTTCTTCTTCGCCTTCATGATGTTGGGCAGCGAGGCGTAGCGCGGCTCGTTGAGGCGCAGGTCGGTGGTGACGATGGCCGGCAGGGTCAGGGTCACGGTCTGGAGGCCGCCATCGATCTCGCGGGTAACGTCGATCGCGCCCTCGCCGAATTCGATCTTGAAGGCGAAAGTACCCTGGGGCCAGTCGAGGAGGGCCGCCAGCATCTGACCGGTCTGGTTCGAATCGTCGTCGATGGCCTGCTTGCCGAGGATGACGAGGCCGGGGGCCTCCTTCTCGACCAGGGCCTTCAGGATCTTGGCCACCGCCAGCGGCTCGACCACGCCGTCGGTCTTCACCAGGATCGCCCGGTCGGCGCCCATGGCGAGGGCAGTCCGAAGAGTCTCCTGCGCCTGCTGCGGACCGATCGAGACGGCGACGATCTCGGTGACCTTGCCCTTCTCCTTTAGGCGAATCGCCTCCTCGACGGCGATCTCGTCGAAGGGGTTCATGGACATCTTGACGTTGGCGAGGTCCACGCCCGAACCGTCGGCCTTGACCCGGATCTTGACGTTGTAGTCGACGACCCGCTTGACGGGCACCAGAACCTTCATGGCGTTCACAATCCTCCGCGCGGATAATGTTTTTCGACCAGGCCGGCGCGGCGCGCAAAGGACCTCCGGGAAACCCGGATGTCCAGAACCCTGGTCATTGAGGCGGCGGACCGTAACGGCCTCATTTCCGCCTTGTCAACGCGCCCCGCCGCCGCCCGCCCCGGCGAGTGCCGTCCGGCGCTGCGGACCGGCCGCACGGCCCCGGGCCCGCAGCTCCGTGGTATTCCGAATGCCTGGCTCTCAGCGATTCTTCCCCGGCACCCAGAGCACGTCGTCGGCGCCGTTGGCATTGGCGGTCCGGCTCGCCACGAACAGGAAGTCCGAGAGCCGGTTCAGGTATTGCAGGGCTTCCGGCGAGACGATCTCGCCCTCGGTGGCGGCCAGGGCCACCGCCAGGCGCTCGGCCCGCCGACACACCGTCCGGGCGAGATGCAGGGCGGCCGAGGCCGGCGATCCCCCGGGCAGCACGAAGGACTTCAGGGGCGAGAGGTCGGCATTCAGCGCGTCGATGTCGCGCTCGACCCGCTGCACCTGCGCGGCGACGATCCGCAGCGGCTCGTATTTCGGCGGCTCGGCGCTTTCCGGGGTTGCGAGGTCCGCGCCGAGGTCGAACAGGTCGTTTTGGATCGCGCTCAGCATGGCGTCGAGGCGCGGATCGGCATGCAGCCGCACGAGGCCGATGCAGGCATTGGTCTCGTCGACGGTGCCGTAGGTCTCGATCCGCAGATCCGCCTTCGAGCGCCGTTCGCCGCTGGCGAGGGCGGTCGAGCCCTTGTCGCCGGTTCGGGTGTAGATGCGGTTGAGGGTGACCACGATGGCGTCCGATCCTGAGCGGGGCTGGCAAGTGAGGCCTGCAGGAGCGGGAACCTAGCGCAGTTTGCCGCCGCTGGGAGTCGCTGAATCGGAACGATAAGGGCCGGCCCCGCCTCGGCGGAACCGGCCCCTGAGGCTCACGGTAAATGCGAGCGCGGCGAACTCAGAAGGTGTAGCCGAGCTTGCCGCCGAAATTGGTCAGGCCGCGGTTGTTCGCGCAGAGGCCGGCATTCGACATGTGCTCGACGGTGGCCATGATGCTCCAGTGCTCGGTGAGCCGGAAGCCGAGGGCGGCCGCCTCGCGGAAGAGCGGATTGCAGCCCAGTGTGTTGAACCCGGCCGGGGCGGTCGGCTTCGGGCCCGTGTAGCCGTTATGAGCGCCGGCGCCGAAGAAGCCTTCGAGGAAGACGATGTTGTTCAGGGTCTGCGGGAAGAGATCCACGGTCCAGGTCGCGCCGATATAGGCGTAGCTGGTGCGGCCGCCGAAGTTGTAGCTGCCGCCGACGGTGGCCCGGGGCACGAAGGCCTGCCAGAACGGATCGACGCTCACCAGCGGCTTGGAGAACAGAATCTCACCGTTGATGTTGCTGGTGTTGTGCTCGGCACTGCCGGGATCCTGCACGGCGCCGCCGATGCGGACCTCGGAGACGATGCTCAGGGGCTTCACAGGGCTGACATAGGCGGCCGGCGGCGCGGACGGGAAGTCGGCGGCCTGGACCGGCATGGCCGTGGCGAGCACGGCGGCGGCAGCGGCGAGGCGAAGCGGGTGGGACTGCATCGGGATGGTTCCGGGTTGACCGAACGTGTCTAGCATGCCCGCTCACGGCATCGGCAGGCATCGCGCGTCGCGGGGCGGCGATAGCTGTGCGGTGAGACCTCCCGGCCACACTCGCTCCGTTCGGGCGCTCAACCCGCCGGAGGGGGCGCCAGCGCCCCGGTCACGCACCGATCTCAGGACGCGACGGCGCCCCGCGCGACGGGGTCAGGCCGAGCGCCACCAGACCACGCCCATGATGAAGATGATCGCCAGGAACTGCAGCAGAACGCGCAGGCGCATGAGCTTCTGCGAGAGGTTGGCGCTGCCCCCGCGCATCATGTTGAACAGGCCGAGGATCAGGACCACCGCCACCGCGACGCAGGCGAGGAGCACGAGAGAATTGGAGGAGATCACGGCGTCAGGTCTCGTGGCTGTCGGGTCGGGAATTATCGCTCCCCATATGGGCCCCTCCGGGGGAGGAGCCCAGGGGGCGGTTCGATGCGTCAATTGCGGCGCAGGAGACGCTCGAAGTAGTCGAGCTCCTCGCGCGGGCGGCTCGGGTCGCCGAGCTTGCGCCGCAGCTCCTCCATGATGCGGCGGGTGCGCTGCACGGTGGATTCGTCGGCCGTCGGCACGCGGGCATTGCCGTTTGTCATGTCGCGGCCCTTGGTGGGTCGGCCGAGGGGATCGTCGTCGCGGTTGCCGGCCTGGCCCTGCTGACTCGGCTTCTCGCCACCCTCGCCCTCGCCTTTCCCGTCGCCTTCCCCCTCGCCCTCGGCCATCTCCTGCATCTGCTTCTGCATGCCTTCGGCGCCGCGCTTGAGTCCGTCCAGGGCCCGGCCCTGGGCCTCGACCGCGTCGCCGTCCTTGCCCTGGCCGAGGGCGCCCTCGGCCTCGCGCATGGCCTCCTCGGCATCGGACAGGCCGTCCTCGCCCTGCATGCCGAGGTCCTTCATGCGGCGCTGCAGCTCGTCCAGGCGCTCGCGGAGGGCCTGCTGGCGCTGACCGGCGCCGCCCTTCTGGCCATCGCCCTTCTGACCCTGCTGTCCTTGTCCTTGCTGTCCTTGACCCTGCTGTCCCTGTTGACCCTTCTGGCCTTCGCCCTGCTGGCCCGGCTGCCCGCGCTGCGGGCGCTGGCCCCGCTGACCCTGGCCCTGCTGTCCGCGCTTGTCCTGGCCGTCCTTGAAGGTCTCGTCGCGCAGGTCCTGCTGCTCGCGGGAGAGCTTGTCGAGCTCGTCGGCCTGCTTGCTCATCTCGCGGCTGTTGGGGTCGGACTTGCCGCCGGGCTCCGCGGTCTGGAGATTCTCGAGGATCTCGCGGAGCTGGTCGAGGAGTCGCTGCGCCTCCGCGGTGTCGCCGCGCTTCATGGCTTCGGCCATGTCGTTCAGCATCTTGTCGAGGTCGTCCGGCGTCACCGTCTTGGCGTTCGCGTTCGGCTGGCTCTTCTCGGCCTGGGGCTTGCCGTCCTTGCGCTGGCGCTCGGCCATGCCCTTCATGAACGTGTCGAGGGCCTGTTTCAGGTCCTCCGTAAGCTTCTTGATCTCCTCGTCGGGCGCGTTGCGCTCGATCGCCTGCTTGAGGTTGTCCTGGGCGGCGCGGAGGCTCTTCTCCGCATCCGAGAGGTCGCCGTCCTCGATCTTCAGGGCCATCTCCCAGAGGAGGTCAGCCACCGCCATCAGGGCCTCGTCGCTCCGCGCGGCCTTCAGGCGGCGCGAGGCGGCCTTGAGCCCGAGGTAGACGCTGGCCTGGGGCGTGAAGGTGTCGGGCGCGATGAGCAGTGCGTCGACGGCGGTCTGGACCCGGACGCGGCTGTCGTCGGGCGCGGTGATCAGGCGCCGGCGCTCCTCGGCCAGGGCGCGGGCCAGGGGTTGGGTGAAGACCCGCGCGGGCAGCGTCACCTCGGCGGTGGGCGTACGCCCCTCCTGACCGGCCTCGTCCTTCACCACCAGGGTCAGGCGCACGCGCGCGCCGGACCACGGATTGTCGGTGAGATCGACCAGGGTCTTGGTATCGCGCTCGCCGGTGGCGTCCGCCGGCAGGGCCAGGGCGATCCGCGGCGGCGGCACCAGGGCGCGGGTGTTGGCCAGGGGTTCCACCACCCCCTCGGCGGAGGCGATGCCGTAATCGTCCTTGGCGCGGTAGGTCAGGTTGAAGGTCCCGCGCGCGTTCACCTCAAGGGCACCGATGCGCTCCACCTCGGGGGGCGTGTCGGGAATCGTCTCGACCAGGAGGTGCTGCGTCGTGCCGCCCGCCGCGACGGTGAGGTCGGCGACACCGCCGGTGAGCTGGAACCGGTCCTCGCGCAGGTCCGCATGGGGCGGCTTGCCGGGCAGCGGCTTCAGACCGGCCTTCGGCGTCAGGACCGCCTCGCCCTGGCCGGCGATCCGGACGATCAGGGTCGCGTTCACCGGCGCGCGCAGGCGCTGCTGCTCGCCGTTCATCGTCACGACCAGGGGCGGCAGGCGGGTGTAGACGGGCGGATCGATCCAGCCGTCGACCCGGAAGGTCGGGCCGGGCGGTGGCGGCGCCTGCCAGTCGAAGGCGCCGAGGATGCGGGAGCGCCACTCGGCACCGGCCACGAACAGGCTCGCCACGGCCGCGACGATCAGGCCGGCCCGCAAGGCGAAGGGATCGCGCCGTGCCATGGCGGGCCGGGGCGGCGGCGGCTTCAGCCCGGCCACGGCCTCGGCCGCAAGCGCCTGATGCAGCGCCCAGAGGGCGCGGGTCGCCGGGTCGGTGGTGCCGACCGCGAGGGTGTCCTCGATGGAGGAGGCGGGATTATGAGACAGCGTCCCGCCCCTGGCGGCGGCCGCGCGGTCGATCCGCGCGAGGGCCTCGCGGCGGGTGTCGCGCCGCAGGCCGGTCAGCGGCAGGAGCGCGGCGACGAACGCCAGGGCGAAGAGCAGGAGGCCAACGATCCGGCCCAGGGGCGGCAGGTCGAGCCAGAGCCCGAGCCAGGACAGGACGAGGAAAGCCAGGATCAGCCCGAGGCCACGCCACAGGATCGGCCAGGCCCGCTCCCAGAGGCCGGCCGCCTGCGAGCGGGTGACCAGCCGGTCGAGCCGCTGGCGCAGCACCGGACCGCCGGTGCCCTGCTCTGGCCCGCTGCTCGTGGAGGTCGCCGGGTCGGCCTCGCCCATCGTGTCTGGCTCCTCGCGCGTCGCATCGGCGCCGCGCCTTCCCCGCAAGGCTAGCATGGTGGAGGCGCCGCGCGACGGGGTCAAATCATCCCAGGTGGCGGGGAAGGGCGCCGAGCCAATCCCGTCCGTGATCTGAACCCGCGGCGTCTCTCGCGTGTTGCCGCCTCGCGTTCAATGCGTGAGAAGGATGTCCGCCATGGTCGATGTGAAGCCCCTCGTCGAGGCTCTGGTGCATGCGCGCCGCGGCCGTCTGGCCGCCGGTGCGGCCCTCGGCGGCCTCGCCCTGGTGGCGGGCCTCGCCGCCCGGGCCCTGCGCACGCCGACCACGCCTGAGGGGGCCGCGGCGCCGGCCGCGCCCGCCGTCGGCGAGGACGAGGCCCGGCTCATGCTCCGCGCCATGGTGGCGGCGACCCTGGCCGACGGGATGATCGACAAGGACGAGCGACAGCGCCTCGATGCGGCGGTCCAGGCTTCCGGCCTCGCCAGGGACGGGGCCGCCTGGTTGGAGGCGGAGATCGCCGATCCGGCCGACCTCGACACCATCGCGGATGCGGTGAACACGCCCGAGCAGGCGACGCGGATCTATTCGGCGGTGCGCCTCTCCGTCCTGGCGGATACGCTGCAGGAGCGCGAATTTCTCAAACGCCTCGCCGAGGCCCTGGACGTTTCGGGCGAGGCGGTCGACCGGATCGAGGGCGAGCTCGCCGCCTAACGCTCAGGCCTGCGGGCTCAGCCAGTCCGGCATCCGGTCGAGGGCGATCAGGTCCTCGTAGCTCTGGCGCGGACGCACGATGGCGGCGTCCGCGCCGCGCACCAGCACCTCCGGCACGAGGAGGCGGGAATTGTAGGTGCCGGCCTGCACCGCCCCATAGGCGCCGGCGCTCATCACGGCGATAAGGTCGCCCGGGGCGACCTCGGGCATCTCCCGGGCGAGGGCGATGTAATCGCCGCTCTCGCAGACCGGCCCCACCACGTCGGCCACGAGGCGCGGCGTCTCGGCCGTGGGTTCCCGAACCGGCCGCAGGCCGTGATAGGCCTCGTACAGGGTCGGGCGGATCAGGTCGTTCATCGCCGCATCGACGATGACGAAGGTCCGCCCCTCGGTGCGCTTCACGTAGATCACGCGGGTGACCAGGATGCCGGCATTGCCGGCGATCATCCGGCCGATCTCGAAGACCGGACGCAGGCCCAGCGGCGCGAAATGCGGACGCAGGATCGCCGACAGGGCCGCCGGCTCCGGCGGCGGCGCGTTGTCGTCGCGGTAGGGGATGCCGAGGCCGCCGCCGAAATCGATGTGGTGGAGCGGATGCCCCTCCGCCATCAGGTCGCGGGCCAGGCCGGCCAGGAGGCCGGCGGCGTGGTCGAAGGGAGCCAGGTCGGTGATCTGGCTGCCGATATGCATGTCGACGCCGGAAATCGCGAGGCCTGGCAGGGTCGCCGCATGGGCGTAGACCGCCCGGGCCCGGCTGATCGGGATGCCGAACTTGTTCTCGGACTTGCCGGTCGAGATCTTGGCGTGAGTGCCGGCATCGACGTCGGGATTGACCCGGATGGAGATCGGCGCCGTCAAACCGAGGCTCGATGCCACCGCGGAGAGCTGGGCCAGTTCCGGCTCGCTCTCGACGTTGAAGCAGAAGATGCCGGCCTTGAGGGCGGCGGCCATCTCGACCTGGGTCTTGCCGACGCCGGAGAAGACGATGCGCTGCGGATCGACGCCCGCCGCCAGCGCCCGTCGCAGCTCGCCCTCGGAGACGATGTCCATGCCGGCCCCGAGGCGGGCCAGGGTGGCCAGCACGGCCTGGTTCGAATTCGCCTTCATGGCGAAGCACACGAGGGCGTCGTCCTCGCCGAAGGCCTTGGCGAAGACCGCGTAGTGGCGTTCCAGCGTCGCGGTCGCGTAGCAGTAGAACGGCGTCCCCACCGTCTCGGCGAGGGCGGTCAGGTCGACATCCTCCGCCTGGAGCCGACCGTCACGATAGTGGAAGTGGTGCATCGGCCTGCCTGCGGGCATCCCGCCCGGGAATTGCGGGCCCCGCGCGCGGCGCGACCGGGCGGGCGCGCCTTCCCGCACGAAGCTGGGAAATGGGCTCTGGTGATCCGCTTCTACAGCAGCGGGTCGAGCAGGAAAGGCTCCTTGGGCACGACGTAGCCGCGCTTGGCGCCGCGCGTCGTCTTCACCGGCGCCTCGGCGCCCGAGCCCGGCACCGCCAGGGTGTCGAGTTCGTCACCGGCGCGGACCGCATCCGGCTCCGGCGTCGCCGCTTCCCCGCCGAGGCCGACGCTCTGGGACAGCGCGCGCGGGCTCGCGACGCCGGGCAGACCGGGCCGCGCCACCGAGCGCGCGGCGGCGGTGCCGGGCGGCGGCTCGAGGGCGCCGCGCCGGCCACAGGCCGAAGCGGACAGCGCGATGAGGCCGATCGCGGCGATCGTCGGCAGGGGGCGGGAACGGAGGAACATCAACGCTTGCGGTCCGGAACGCGGTGGCGGACAGCATAGCCGCTGCGGCTCGGCGATGCGAGCGAAACGGCTACGCTGTCCCGCGCGGCGTCGGGCGGGGCTCAGCCCTTCTTCTTGCCGTCCGTCTTCTGGTAGACGTCGATGGCGCGACGGCAGTTCTCCGAGAGCTTGGTCCAGTTGGTCTGGAAGCACTTGTCGAGGGCCGGATCATCGGTGGCGAGGTTACCGCAATAGGTCAGGTAGTCGCCGGTGCAGTACTTCTTCAGGGTTTCATTGCCGCGCTTCGTCTGCGGGGCGGTCGTGGCCCCTTGCGGCTGCGCTGCGGGCTGAGCGATCGCCGGTGCGGTGGAGACCGTGGCGGCGAGGAGGAAGGCAAGCGACGTGAGCTTAAGGGCCATAGGGGGGCGCGGTCCGTCTCAAGAAACAGGGGAATGGGCGATCCGATGAAGCGCCGAGATGGTCGAAACATGGCGCGCGGATGGTCGCCGCGTGGTCAGGCCGCTTTCTACGCCGCGTTTTCCCGTCCGTGCAACGCCCGCGGCGTTTTCCCGCGCACATGACGCGCCGGGTTCGGCCCGCGAGCGGCATTCAGTTGGAGCGCGCCGGAATCGCGTACGCCGAGACGGGCGGAAGCCGGTCGCGCTGCATCAGGCTGTCGGCCACGTCGGAGATCCGGCGGCGCAGATCAGCGGCCTCGCCCTCGCGGCGCGCCATCACTTCGGCCAGGGCTGTCTCGGCCGCATTCAGGCTGGCCCTGAGGGTCTCGCGCTCGGCGACCAGGGCCGCGGTCAGGTCGGGGACCTCGGACCCGGTGGCGGCGGGAGCGCCGGCCGGGTCCGGCGGGACCTGGGCGGACCGCGCGGCGATGAGGTCGTCAAGCACCTCCTGGTGTGCCTGCTCGAGCACCTGCAGGGTGGCGAGGCCCAGCGCGGTCTCCTGGCGCGCCGCTTCCAGATCGCGCTCCACGCCGCCGAGGGTGGTGCGGGTCGCGGCCAGGGCGGCTTCGCGCTCGCTCAAGGTCGCGTCGCGGGCCTCGACCGTGCGGGTGAGGGCGGCGGCCTCCATGGTCCGGGCCCCGATGGCGGCGAGATCGGCGTGGCGATGGGCCTTCACGGCCTCGACCTGACGCTCCAGGCGGCGCTGGGCCACGGCGAACTGCGCCCGCAGGTAGTCCTTCTCGGCAGCGACTTCCGAGAGCGAGAGGGGCAGGCGCGCCTCGATGCGGCGCTCCGACAGGCGGGCGGCCCGGGCATTCACGGCGGGCAGAATCAACAGGGCGCACAGGCTCGCGGCCAGGAAGCCGAGCGCGAAGATCATCACGGTTTCGATCACGCGGAAACGCTCGCTCAACATGCCGTGGACGACAATGACGACGGAGCTGGCCGTCGACCCTCGTCGGCTTGTTTAGCCCATGTCCCCCCGGGATGGGCAAGACGCGCGGGGACACACCCCGGTCGTCCTGCGAATCAGAAGGGATTCCAGGTCGGCTTCGACGTGAACTTGAGATAACCGATGTTGATGCCCAGCCGGGCGCCGACGCCGGTGCGGATCGGCACCACGACGATGTCGTCGGCGGTCACCGCCGTCATCCCGAAGCCGCCGACGAGGTAGGCGGAGCCGTCGACGCCGCCGAAGCGGCGGTAGAGGCCCGACACGGCCGGCAGGTTGTAGACCAGCATCATGGTGCGGTCGCCGTCGCCGCCGACGTCGAAGCCGATGGAGGGGCCCTGCCAGTAGATCCGCCGTTGCCCGGCATTGCGCGTGTAGAGCGTCCCCTCGCCGTAGCGAACGCCGCCCACGATGGCGCCGGAGGCTTCCTGGCCGAGGATGTAGCCGTTGGGCTCGCCCCAGCGCCGGGTCGCCTCCTCCACCAGCTGGGCGAGGCCGCGCGACATCGAGCCGAAGAAGCGATGGCCGTTGTCGACCAGCTCCTCGGGACGGAACTTGCCGGGCGCTCCGTCGCTCACCGCGAGGGCGCGGGACGAGACGCCGAGGAGGAGGGCGCCCGCCAGCGCACCGACGACGGTGCGCCGGGTCGCAGGTGCGTGCGATGGGCGGGCGCGGACGGCCCGATGGTTCGACGTCATGCCTCGTCCCTCCTGTCTGCCGACATCCGCCCGAGGGCGCTATCGTCTTGCTAACCGAGACCGCGCTATGGACCGGGCTGTCATCCGAGAGACCGTTCCGGCCGGGGCCGGTGCGCCTCGATACGCGGCGATCATGATGCGAAACAAAGCAACATGTGGTTAACGCGCCGTCACCTGCTTCGCGTCGCCGCGGCCGGTGGGCTGCACGCCGCCGGCGCCCGCGCCGCGACCCTGCCGCGCCTGCCCGCGGGCCGCATCGCCCTCGGGGGGTTCGATGCCGTCAGCTATTTCCTCGACGGTCCCGAAGCCGGCAGAGCCGCCTACGAGATCCTCTGGGACCGGCTGACGTGGCGCTTCGCGCGGGCGGCGAACCGGGAGGCCTTCCGCGGCGACCCTGCCGCCTACGCGCCACGCCTCGGCGGCTTCGATCCGATCGGCGTCCTCGCCGGCCGCCTCGTGGACGCCGATCCCCTGATCTATGCGCGCCTGCCCGGCCCGGACGGGATCGACCGGCTCTACCTCTGCCGCAGCAACGCGCACCGGTTGCGCCTCATCGCGGAGCCGCATCTCGCCGCCGAGGCGGAGCTGCGCTGGCCGACGCTGAAGGATCAGATCGAGCGGGATTTCCCGGAATGAGGGCGCCCGGCGCTCAGATCCGGTGCGCGTCCTGCGGCGCGTGCCGGTCGGCGGGACGGGTGGACGGGCTGCGCTCGGGCAGGACGAGATTGGCCGCATAGCTCGCGTCGCCCAGGGCGGCGAAGGGACCGTTGCGGTAGTTCCGCGTATAATGCCCGTAGGTCATCGGCCGGCCGGCCGGCGCCACGACGCAGCCACCCGCCACCGTGAGGATGTGGTCGCCGGCCGCCGTATCCCATTCCATGGTCGGACCGCAGCGGACGTAGATGTCGGCCTCGCCGGCGGCGATCAGGCAGAACTTCAGGGCGGAGGCCGCCGACCGGGTCGAGCCCACCCGAAGCGCGCCGAGGCAGGTCTCGGTCTCGATGTCGCCGTGCCGGTTGCTGCGCAGGGCCACCAGCCCCTGGTCCGGCCGCGGCCGCACCGCGATCGGCAGGCGCGCGCCGAGATGTCCGTTCCGGATCTCCGCTTCGAACGCCTGGCCGCCTGCGCCCCAGACCCGGCCGAGGCCGGGGGCGGCCAGAGCGGCGGCGATCGGACGGTCGCCCGCGATCAGCCCGATATTGACACTGTACTCCGCGTTGCCGGCGAGGAAGTCCCGGGTGCCGTCGAGGGGATCCACCAGGAAGAACAGCGGCGCCGGGGGCTGGTCGTAGGACGATTCCTCGGCGATCACGGGAATGCCCGGCCAAGCCCTGGCGAGTTCCGCAAGGATGAAGGCCTCGGATTCGGAATCCGCCTGGCTCGCCGGCGAACCGTCGGGCTTGAGCACGTGCGGGCAGTCGCCCCCGTGGTGCCGCTTCAGGATCTCGCCCGCCCGGCAGGCAATTTCCATCAGGGTCGCCGCAATACGGTCGCGCGTCGGCGCATCGATCGACATGATACCGGTCATGATGCCCGCGCCACCGGCCCTTGTCGACCCGGATCGCGATCCGTCCGGGTGCTTTTCAAAGCTTCCGGCGCCGTCTATCGGTGCCGTTCACGAACGGACGCGGCCCCGAAACGCCTGCGCGGAGCGCACCATGACCCCCCTCAATCTCGACGCCCTCGATCTGTCCGCCCTCCTGTGCTCACGGGTCTGCCACGACGTGATCAGCCCCGTTGGCGCGATCGTGAACGGGTTGGAGGTCCTGGAGGACGAGAGCGACACCTCCATGCGGGAATTCGCCCTGGAGCTCATCGCCAAGAGCGCGCGTCAGGCCTCGGCCCGCCTGCAATTCGCCCGCATCGCCTTCGGGGCCGCCGGCTCGGCGGGCGCCTCCATCGACCTCGCCGACGCCGAGAAGGTGTCGCGGGGGATGTTCGCCGACGACAAGACGCA
Source organism: Methylobacterium sp. Leaf94 (assembly GCF_001426045.1). Lineage (NCBI taxonomy): Bacteria > Pseudomonadati > Pseudomonadota > Alphaproteobacteria > Hyphomicrobiales > Methylobacteriaceae > Methylobacterium > Methylobacterium sp. Leaf94. Next base: position 134,813 of record NZ_LMRM01000064.1, on the reverse strand, counting down.
GCTCGCCTGGAGCGCGCCGCAGGCGCTCTACCCGAAGAACAAGGTCAAGCTCCTGCTCAACCTCGTGATGATCGCCCAGAGCGCGATCCCGCGCGGCGGTCTCATCGACGTGGTGGTGCAGGGCGACGGCGAAGCTCCGACCCTGACCCTCAAGAGCAAGGGTTCCCACGCCCGGATCCCCGCCCACGTGGAGCAGATGATCGCCGGCACGCCCGAGAACGGCACCGTGGACGCCCACGGCATCCTGCCGTTCTATGCCGGCCTCGTCGCCCGCGCCGCGGCCATGGACGTGCGCTTCGCGATCGAGGGCGACACCGTGACCATCACGGCGACCGCCACGGCCGCCGCGATGCCCGAGGCGCCCGCCACGGCTCCCGCGGATCCGGAAGCCGATCGCCCGTCGGATTCGGAGCCGCCGGAGACGGCGCTGGCCTGACGCGCGGCGAGTTTCGGCCCATCGGCGGGAGATCGACAAATATTGTCGCGGTCTCCCGCTTTGTCGTTCGGGGTGAAACCCTTCCCTAACCGGTTAGGGGGCAAGGTCGGTCCTGCACAGACTGTAGTGCGCGTATGGACTGAGTACCCCTCATGGACGACTTGTTGCGTGAGTTCCTGACCGAGAGTGCCGAGCACCTCGACACGGTCGATGCCGAGCTCGTCCGGTTCGAACAGGATCCGAACAATCAGACGATCCTGCGGAACATCTTCCGCCTCGTTCATACCATCAAGGGCACCTGCGGGTTCCTCGGCCTTCCGCGCCTCGAAGCCCTGGCGCACGCCGCCGAGACCCTGATGGGCCAGTTCCGCGACGGCATGCCGGTCACCGGCCCCGCGGTCAGCCTCATCCTCGTCACCCTCGACCGCCTCAAGGCGATCCTGGGCGACCTCGAGGCCACCGGGTCCGAGCCGGCCGGCAGCGACGACGATCTCATCGGCGCCCTGGAGGAGATGGCCTCCGCCCCGATCGCCCCCGTCGCCCCCGCGCCCGTCGCGGAGATCACGCTGCCCGATCCGGTCCTGCGCGAGCTGAAGCCCGGCGAGGTCAGCCTCGAGGACCTCGAGCGCGCCTTCATGGAGGCGGAAGGGCCCGATCCGTTCGACGCGTCCGTCGCCTCCGCGCCGGAACCGGTCGCCGCGGCCCCCGAGCCGGTGCGCGAGGCACCCGCCCCGATGCCGGTGAAGGCCGCAGAGGCGCCCGCGAAAGCCGCCGACGCGCCCGCCGCGTCCGACGGCGAGGGGGGCATCGCGAAGGTCCAGACCATTCGCGTCAACGTCGACACCCTCGAACACCTGATGACGATGGTGTCCGAGCTGGTGCTGACCCGCAACCAGCTCCTCGAGATCGCCCGCCGGCACGACGACTCGACCTACAAGGTTCCGCTCCAGCGCCTGAGCCACGTGACGGCCGAGCTGCAGGAAGGCGTCATGAAGACGCGCATGCAGCCCATCGGCAACGCCTGGCAGAAGCTGCCCCGCGTGGTGCGCGACCTGTCGTCGGAACTCGGCAAGCAGATCGAGCTCGTGATGAGCGGCGCCGAGACCGAACTCGACCGCCAGGTGCTCGAGGTCATCAAGGACCCGCTCACCCACATGGTGCGCAACTCGGCCGATCACGGCATCGAGTCGGCCGCCGACCGCAAGGCCTCCGGCAAGCCGCTGCGCGGCACGATCCGCCTCTCCGCCTATCACGAGGGCGGCACGATCACGATTGAGATCGCCGACGACGGCAAGGGCCTCGATCTCGCCGCCATCCGCCGCAAGGCCGTAGAGCGCAAGGTCGCCAGCCAGGCGGAAGTCGAGCGGATGACCGACGCCCAGGTGGCGAAGTTCATCTTCCATCCTGGCTTCTCTACTGCCGCCGCCATCACCTCGGTCTCCGGCCGCGGCGTCGGCATGGACGTGGTGAAGACGAACATCGAGCTCATCGGCGGTGTCATCGACATCAACACGCAGCTCGGCCGCGGCACCACCTTCACCATCAAGATCCCGCTCACCCTGGCGATCATCGCCGCCCTCATCGTCAAGGCGGGTGAGCAGCGCTTCGCGGTCCCGCAGGTGGCGGTGCTCGAACTGGTGCGGGTCGACAAGGCGACGGCGCAGAAGGTGGAGCGCATCAACGGCTCGCCGGTGCTGCGCCTGCGCGAGCGCCTCCTGCCGATCGTCACCCTTACGGGCGTCCTCGGCCAGGACCAGGCCGCCGACGCCGTGGATTCCGGCTTCGTGGTGGTCGCCCAGGTCGGGCGCCAGCGCTTCGGCATCCTCGTCGACGAGGTCTTCCACACGGAGGAGATCGTCGTGAAGCCGATGTCCTCCAAGCTGCGTCACCTGCCGCTGTTCGCCGGCAACACCATCCTGGGCGACGGCGCCGTGGTGCTGATCGTCGATCCGAACGGCATCGCCCAGCAGGTCAGCCAGGGCTCGCAGACCGGCGCCATCCCGGTCGAGGCCGAGGTCGAGGAGGTCGAGGCCGCCGACGCCAAGGCGACGCTCCTCGTCTTCAAGGGCGGCGCCGGCAGCTACAAGGCGGTGCCGCTCTCGCTGGTCACCCGCCTGGAAGAGATCGAATCGGCCAAGGTCGAGTGGGTCGGCGGCCGTCCGCTGATCCAGTACCGCGGCCGCCTGATGCCGCTGGTGCCGGCCGACCCGTCGATCGAGATCCGCACCTCCGGCACCCAGGCCCTCGTGGTCTTCTCCGACGGCGAGCGCGCCATGGGCCTCGTGGTCGACGAGATCGTCGACATCGTCGAGGAGCGTCTCGACGTGGAGATCTCGGCCGACCGCTCGGACCTCATCGGCTCCGCCGTCCTGCGCGGCCGCGCCACCGAGATCATCAACATCGCCCACTTCCTGCCGCTCGCCTACGACGACTGGGCGCGGGGCCCCAAGAAGACGGTCAAGCGTAGCTCGACGCTCCTCCTCGTCGACGACTCCGCCTTCTTCCGCGAGATGCTGAGCCCGGTCCTGAAGGCCGCCGGCTACAGCGTGGTCACCGCGGCCAGTGCCGATGAGGCGGTGGCGGCCCTGCTCTCCAACGGGCGGATCGACGTGGTGGTGTGCGACCTCGAGATGCCGGGCCGCAGCGGCTTCGACCTCGTGGGCGCCATGCGCAAGGTGGAGGGCCGCGTCGCCGGGCTTCCCGTCATCGGCCTCTCCGGCACTATCGGGACCGAGGCCATCGAGCGGGCACGGACCCTCGGCATCGCCGACCTGGTGGCGAAGTTCGACCGCAGCGGCCTGATCTCGGCCCTGGCCGAGCTCGACGTCGCCAGCCTCGCCGTCGCCGCCTGACCGGCCCGCCCCCTTCGGAGTCCACGCCCATGATGCAGGCCGCCAACACCAACGCCGCGGAAACCGTCGGCACCCACGACTTCGTCACCGTGTTCGTCGGCGAGACCATGTTCGGTCTCGCCATCGACCGGGTCCACGACGTCTTCATCCCGGCCGGCGTGACGCCGGTGCCGCTCGCCCCGCCCGAGATCGTCGGGCTCCTGAACCTGCGCGGCCGCGTCGTCACCGCCCTGTGCCTGCGCCGGCGCCTCAGCATGGCGCCCCGCACCGAGGACGGCGCCCAGATGGCGATCGGCCTCGAGCAGGGTGGCGAGACCTTCGCCCTCATCGTCGACGGCGTCGGCGAGGTGCTCAAGCTCGGGGCCGAGACCCACGAGCCGGTGCCGATCAACCTCGATGCCCGCTGGCGCGACCTCACGCTTGGCGTCCACCGTCTCGACGGCCGCCTCCTCGTCATCCTCGACGTCGATGCGCTCCTCGCCTTCGGGACGAACGCCCGCACCGCCGGCGCGGCCTGAGCCCGAGCCAGGAGAAGGACCCGATGAAAACCTGCCTCATCGTCGACGACTCCGCCGTCATCCGGAAGGTGGCGCGCCGCATCTTCGAGACCATGAACTTCGAGGTCGGCGAGGCCGAGGACGGCGAGAAGGCCCTCAGCGCCTGCGGCAAGACCATGCCGGACGCGATCCTGCTCGACTGGAACATGCCGACCATGGACGGCTACGACTTCCTGCGCGCCCTGCGCAAGACGCCGGGCGGCGAGAAGCCCAAGGTCCTGTTCTGCACCACGGAGAACGACGTCGGCGCCATCGCCCGTGCCCTCCATGCGGGCGCCGACGAGTACATCATGAAGCCGTTCGACCGCGACATCGTCACGGCAAAGCTCGCGCAGGTCGGCTTCGCCACCGAAGCCGACGCGGCCTGACGCGGACCTGGACCGGGCATTCCGCCCCGTCCGGGGCCAGTTCCCACCCCGACTGTTCCTCCGCGTCGCTCACAGCGTGAATTCATGATGGCCGCCACCGCACCGACCTTCGCGTCGACCCATGCCGCGCCGCCGCCGCTCGCGGGGCAGCGGGTCCGGGTTCTGATCGCAGACGATTCGGCGGTGGTGCGCGGGCTGGTCGCCCGCTGGATCGGCGAAGCCGGCCACGAGGTCGTCGCCACGGCGGCCAACGGCCGGATCGCCGTCGAGGCGATGGCGCGCCACGACCCCGACGTCATCCTCCTCGACATCGACATGCCGGAACTCGACGGCACCCAGGCCCTGCCGCTGCTGCTCGCCAAGAGCCCCGGCGTCCAGGTCATCATGATGTCGACCCTGACCACCCGCAACGCCGACATCTCCCTGCGCTGTCTCGCCCTCGGGGCCGTGGACTACATCCCGAAGCCCGAGAGCAACCGGGGCGTGACCACCTCGGACGCCTTCCGCACCGACCTGATCGAGCGGGTGCGCCTCTTCGGCTCCGCCCGGGCGCGCAAGCGCGGCGCCTCCGGCGCGCCGATCCCCGTCTCTCCCGGGTCCCACGCGCCCGCACCGGTCTCGGCCCTGCGTCCGACCGCCCCCCTGGTGCTGCGGCCGAAGGCCCGCACCGGCGTCGCGCCCCGCGTCCTGCTCATCGGCGCCTCCACCGGCGGGCCCCGCGCGGTGGGCGAGGTGCTGGAGAAGATCGGCAGCGCCACGCTCCGTCAGTTCCCGGTCCTCATCGTCCAGCACATGCCGCCGGTCTTCACCGCGGTCTTCGCCGAGCATCTCGGCGTCCGCACCGGCCTGCCGGCCGCCGAGGGCAAGGCCGACGAGCGCCTGCAGCCGGGCCGGATCTACGTGGCGCCGGGCGGACGGCACATGGGCCTGGGCGGAAGCCGCCAGGACGTGACCATCCGCCTGCATGACGGGCCCGTGGTGAATTTCTGCCGGCCCGCCGTGGACGTGCTGTTCCAGGATGCCGCCGCGATCTTCGGCGCCGCGACCCTCGCGGTCGTCCTCACCGGCATGGGCTCGGACGGGACGGGCGGGGCCCGCGCGCTGACGGAGGCCGGGGCGGCGGTGCTCGCCCAGGACGAGGCGACCAGTACGGTCTGGGGCATGCCCGGCAGCATCGCCAAGGCGGGACTCGCCCAGGCGATCCTGCCTCTGGGCGAGATCGGCCCGGCGCTGCGCAATCTTCTGACGGGGCAGGGCGCATGACCGACGTCGAGTTCGATTTCCTGCGCGCCTACCTCAAGACCCGCTCCGGCCTCGCGCTCAGCGGAGAGAAGCGCTACCTCGTCGAGAGCCGCCTCGGTCCGATCTGCCGGCGCTTCAACCTCGCCGATCTCGGGGCGCTGGTGAACGCCCTGAAGGGCGGCCGCGACCTCGCGATGGAGCGGGCCGTGGTCGAGGCGATGACCACCAACGAGACCTTCTTCTTTCGCGACCGAACGCCGTTCGACCTGTTCCGCGACGTGCTGCTCCCCGAGGCCATGGCCCGCCGGGCCGTGCAGCGCCGCCTGCGGATCTGGTGCGCCGCCGCCTCCACCGGCCAGGAACCCTATTCCCTGGCGATGATGCTGCAGGACGCCGCCCCGCGCCTCGCCGGCTGGACCGTCGACCTCGTCGGCACCGACCTGTCGACCGAGGTGCTCGAGAAGGCGAAGGCCGGGCTCTACAGCCATTTCGAGGTGCAGCGCGGCCTGCCCGTGCAGTCGCTCATCAAGCACTTCGAGCAGGTCGGCGAGCAGTGGCGCATCTCGGCCAGCCTGCGGCAGATGGTGGATTACCGCCCGCTGAACCTGCTGCAGCCCTTCGATTCGCTGGGGACGTTCGACATCATCTACTGCCGCAACGTGCTGATCTATTTCGATGCGCCGACCAAGGGCGACGTGCTGGCCCGCCTCAGCGGCAGCCTGGCCGCCGACGGTGCCCTGCTGCTCGGCGCCGCCGAGACGGTGATCGGCCTGACCGAGAAGCTCGTCCCGAACACCAAGCACCGGGGCCTGTACAACCAGGCCGCCGCGTCCCTCGCACCGCAGGCTCGGCCGCTGCCGGTGCTCAACCCCGCCGCCGTGGCGGTCGCGCCGGCCTTGGCCGTTGCCCCGGCGTTGCGCCGGGTGGTCGGCCTCTGAGCGGCATCCGACGGATCGTGGCGCGGGCGCAGGCCCGCGCCATCTGCGCTTGGTCGGTCGACGCCGCGCGGGGGAGGGGACGACGGGTGTCCGCACGAACAAAAAAGGCCCCGCTCGCGCGGGGCCGTTTCGTCGTCCGACCGGTGGTTCAGACGGCGATCCGCTCTTCGCCCTCGTTGGGCTCGCGCAGCACGTAGCCGCGACCCCAGACGGTCTCGATGTAGTTCTTGCCCTGGCTGGCGTTCGCCAGCTTCTTGCGCAGCTTGCAGATGAAGACGTCGATGATCTTCAGCTCGGGCTCGTCCATGCCGCCATAGAGATGATTGAGGAACATTTCCTTCGTCAGCGTCGTGCCCTTGCGCAGCGAGAGGAGCTCCAGCATCTGGTACTCCTTGCCGGTCAGGTGCACGCGGCTGCCGGAGACCTCGACGGTCTTCTGGTCGAGGTTCACGATCAGGTCGCCGGTGGTGATCACCGACTGGGCGTGACCCTTCGAGCGGCGGACGATCGCGTGGATGCGGGCGACGAGTTCGTCCTTGTGGAAGGGCTTGGTCAGGTAGTCGTCGGCGCCGAAGCCGAGGCCCTTCACCTTGTCCTCGATGCCGGCCATGCCGGAGAGAATCAGGATCGGCGTCTTCACCTTGGCGACGCGGAGGTTCCGCAGCACCTCGTAGCCCGACATGTCGGGCAGGTTCAGGTCGAGCAGGATGATGTCGTAATCATACAGCTTGCCGAGATCGATCCCCTCCTCACCGAGATCGGTGGTGTAGGTGTTGAAGCTCTCGGACTTGAGCATCAGCTCGATGCTCTGCGCGGTCGCGCTGTCGTCCTCGATCAGAAGTACCCGCATCGTCGGTCCCCAGCCCAGCCGGCCGTGTGCAGCGTACGGGCAAGCCCCCGCCGTTCGTTCGCCACCGGCCCGTGGCGAACGCTCCCTCGTCAATGACGTGAAACGCTATTCGTTAATCGTTAACAAACCCTGTTTCACGGACGCAAGCACCCAATTGGACCCGCGGCCCGGCCACGCTTCGAACCGTTGACGATCTGTTCTCGTCCGACCGTCTTCGGGTGTGATGCGAAACCTTCGCATGTCCCCTCAAGTGCCTCACCCGCATGGGCTTGTTGCGCGCTGTCTCTCCGGAACAACGGCACCGGAATGTCGTCGGCCGAACGAAAATTTTTTACGTCCCGGCGTGAGCCGGCGGCGCGCTACAAGCCCGATGCACACAGTGTTAAGGAGGGAGGTAAACGAATGGTTGAGAGACGCGCCGATGACCGATCGCGACCCTAGCATCGGACGCTTGCGCCTGGCTGACGCGCGCAGCGCCCTCGCGGGAATCCAGGTGCTCGAGACCTACGGACGGGTCGTGGCGATTCGCGGCCTGCTGATCGAAGTGGCGGGTCCGGTGGCGGCCATGCGCCTCGGCGGACGGCTCGACATCGCGGTGGAGAACGGCCTCGGCGCCGTGCCCTGCGAGATCATCGGCTTCCAGGGCGATCGGGCGCTGGCCATGCCCTTCGGCTCCCTGGAGGGAGTGCGGCGCGGCTGTCCGGCCCTGGTGCGGGACGAGGCCGCCGGCGCGGTGCGCCCCTCCGCCGCCTGGCTCGGCCGGACCATCGACGCCCTCGGCCGGCCCATCGACGGCCTCGGGCCGCTGCCCCCCGGCCCGGCGATCTATCCGCTGCGGGCCGATCCGCCCCCGGCCCATGCCCGGCAGCGGGTCGGGCCGCCCCTCGACCTCGGTATCCGCTGCATCAACACCTTCCTGACGATGTGCGCCGGGCAGCGCATGGGCATCTTCGCCGGGTCCGGCGTCGGCAAGTCGGTGCTGCTGTCGATGCTCGCCCGCTACACCGCCGCCGACGTGGCGGTGATCGGCCTCGTGGGCGAGCGCGGCCGCGAGGTGCAGGAATTCCTCCAGGACGATCTCGGCGCCGCCGGCCTTGCCCGGTCGGTGGTGGTGGTGGCCACCTCCGACGAGCCGGCCCTGATGCGCCGCAACGCCGCCTACGTCACCCTGGCGATGGCGGAGTATTTTCGCGATCAGGGCGCACAGGTCCTGTGCATGATCGATTCGATCACCCGCTTCGCCATGGCCCAGCGCGACATCGGCCTCGCAGCCGGCGAGCCGCCCACCGCCAAGGGCTACACGCCCACCGTGTTCAGCGAGCTGCCCCGGCTCCTCGAGCGGGCCGGGCCCGGGACGGGGCAGGGGGCGATCTCCGGCCTGTTCACCGTCCTGGTCGAGGGCGACGACCACAACGAGCCCGTGGCCGATGCGGTCCGGGGCATCCTCGACGGGCATATCGTGATGGAGCGCGGCATCGCCGAGCGCGGGCGCTACCCGGCGATCAACGTCCTGCGCTCCGTTTCCCGCACCATGCCTCGCGCCTGCGACCCCGCGCACCTGCCGACGGTGCGCCGGGCCCGTCGCCTGCTCTCCACCTACGCCGACATGGAGGAGCTGATCCGTCTGGGCGCCTACCGGGCGGGCGCCTCGCCGGAAGTGGACGAGGCGATCGCGCTCATGCCCGAAATGGAGGTTTTTCTGGGTCAGGGTAAGGAAGAAGCAACTTCGATCGGCGAGGGTTACCGTCGCCTGGCAGAGATCGTCGGCGCGCCCTGAGAGGACGCCCCGGCTCCATCTCCCGATGCCGGGCCCGGGGCGCGGCCGGTCGCGCACCGGCGAGCCGTGCGTTGCGTGGAGTGAACCCGCCCATGAAATCCCGTGACACGTTGATCCGGCTGCGACGCTTCCAGGTCGACGAGAAGCGTCGGCGCGTGACGCAGATCGAGATGATGAAGGCGGACTTCACCCGCATGGCGATGGAGCTCGACCGCGAGGTCGCCCACGAGGAGAGCCGCGCCGGCATCACCGATCCGGCCCATTTCGCCTACCCGACCTATGCCCGGGCCGCCGCCACCCGCCGGGACAACATGCGCCAGTCGGCCGCCGCCCTCGAGGGGCAGCTCGCCGAGGCCAAGGCCGAGCTCGGCGAGGCCTTCGAGGACCTGAAGAAGATCGAGATCCTGGACGACCGGGAGCGCACCGCCGAGCGCGTCGCCGAAGCGGCCCGCGACCAAGCCGCCATGGACGGTATCGGCCTCTCGCGCATCCGCGCCTGAGGCGGATGGGGTGCCGGCGCCCCGCGGGGCGACCGGCACGAAACCGTCATGATCCCGTGGGATGAGCCATCCCTGCCGGGGCCGCGCGGAACCTTGCTTGCGATGCCGCGCATCGTCGTGCAGGGAGGGCCCGAACAGGGGCGTGTCCGGACCACCATGAAGAAGATCAGCGATTTTATCTGGCCGATCATCGGCCTCGCCGCCGTGATCGGTTCGGGTTACCTGCTCTACAAGGAGTTGGCCGGCATCTCCATGGCGGAGATCAAGGGCAGCTTCGCCGCGATTCCGGTCCACCGCTTCCTCTTCGCGGCCCTCTCGACCCTCGTCGCCTACGCGGCGCTCGCCTGGTACGACCGGATCGCGCTCCTGCATCTCGGCGTGCGCCACATCTCGTGGTTCTTCGTCTCGGTCTGCTCGTTCACGACCTACGCGCTCTCGCACAATATCGGCGCCTCGGTGTTCTCCGGCGCCGTGGTGCGCTACCGCGCCTACACCGCCAAGGGCCTCTCCGCGGCCCAGGTCGCGGTCCTGGTGGCGCTCTGCTCCTTCACCTTCGGCCTTGGCACCATCCTGCTCGGCGGCTTCGTGCTCACCGTCCTGCCCGACACCCTGACGCGCCTCAACGGCTACCTGCCGGCGATCCTGACCGACCCCGCCACCGCCCGCATCCTCGGCTGCTGTCTGCTCGCCTTCGTCGCCCTCTACGTGGCCGGCTCGCTGCTGCACCTGAAGCCGCTCACGATCCGCAAGTTCAAGCTCGAATATCCCCGCCCGCGCATCATGGGCCGCCAGCTCATCGCCGCTCCGCTCGAGCTGCTGGGCGCCGCCGGCATCATCTACTTCGCCCTGCCGGAGGCCGGGAACCCCGGCTTCCTCGTCGTGCTCGCGGTCTTCCTCGCCTCGTTCTCGGCGGCCCTGGTGTCGAACGCCCCCGGCGGCCTCGGGGTGTTCGAACTGGTCTTCGTGGTGGCGATGCCCGACATCGCCCGGCCGTCGGTGATCGCCGCGCTGCTCGTCTTCCGGCTGTTCTATTTTTGGCTCCCGTTCCTGATCTCGGTGGTGGTCGTGCTTCTCTACGAGCGCAACCGCCTCGCCTCGGCCCTGCGGGACGAGCCCCACGACGCGGCCGCCCCCGAGCCGCCCTTGACCGCCCCCGGCCTCGACGCCCATGCCCTCGAGCGTCGCATGGAAAAGAAGCCGGTCTGATCCGTCCTCGTAAGGGGAGATCGAACCCGCATCGCCCGGTCCGCGATGGCCGGTCTTCGGGCGCGAACATCCGGACCCGCTCCCGGGGCTTTCGCGTCGACGACTCCCCCACGGATCGCTGGCTGCGCTCTGCGGATCGCGCGCGGGTTCGTCCGCTCCGGAGGAGCGGGATGAGGCAGCTTCTGAAATTTGGCCGCGGGACGGAGGACCGCGACCTGTCGAAGGATTTCGGCGCCGCGGAATATCTGCGCCTCAATCCCGACGTCGCGACGGCGGTCCAGGACGGAAAATCCGGTCCGCCGAGGACCACTACCTGAACATCGGTCGGCACGAGGGACGGATTCACGCCCTCTCCGCCGAGATCGTGGCGGCGATGACGGCGGATCTGGGTCGGGAGCTGTTCCGCTACCCCTATCGGGCAGCCGGGGCGATGCCGCCCTTCCGGTTCGAGGTGCCGCCCCGGAGCGCGGCGGACCGCGCGATCTGCGAACGGATCATCACGGCCTGGCACGTCTCCGCCGCCGCGGATCCCGGCAAGACCGGCGGGATGTGGGATCAGCTCACCGCCGGCCACACGCGGTTGAAGACGGCCCTGGCGCAGCGCGATCCCGATCTGCTGGCGGATCTCCTCGCCAACATGTTCCAGGAGCACCTCGTCCACGGCCTGGCCATGGGCAAGAGCACGGCCGCCCGCGCCCGCAGCGTGCCGGATCGGCATGCGACCATGTGGTGCGACCGCCTGCTGCGCCTGGGCGAGGCCCTCGGCGTCTGTCCGGTCCGGTCGCCGGAGCAGGGCGGCACCGATGCCCCCCTCGAATGGCTCGACATCGTTGCCGCGGCGGAAGCGGTCCTGGGCTTCCCGTTGGCGTTCCCCGCCATCGGAGCCCCCTTCGGCGTGGCCCTGCAAGGGTCCGCCTTTCCCGAGCAGTCCTTCATGCATGCCTACGCCGCCTGGCGGGTCGACACGCTCGGACCGTTCCGGCGCCTCGCGGAGATCGGCGGCGGCTTCGGCGGGCTGTGCGCCTATCTGGCCGGCGGTGATCGAACCTACACGATCTACGACCTGCCCTACACGAACCTGCTGCAGGGCTATTTCCTGCTCAGATGCGGTCTGCCCGTCTCCCTGAGCGGCGAACCTTCGGAGCGGATCCAGGTCCTGCCCTGGTGGATGATCAACGATCCCGCCGCCCGGTTCGACCTGGTCGTCAATCAGGATTTCATTCCGGAAATGTCACCGGCAACCGGGCGGGCCTATATCGATCGCATCAAGGAGATCGCGCCGGCCTTCTACTCGGTCAATCATGAGGCCTCGGCAATGAACCTGCGGGCGGACCGCCAGCTGCGCGTCCCGGAGATCATCAGGGCCGCCGGCGGCTATACGCGGCGTTCGCGGAACCTGTTCTGGCTCCGGGACGGCTACGTCGAGGAATTCTACCTCTGCGGCACGACAGACTGATCCGCGTCTCCCCCGCGACGGGGACTACCGCGACAGGCGCGCGCGGCGAACCCGGATGGTCCGCGAGACCGGTTCACTGCCGGGGCGCGGGGTCGCCTCTCAGACCGAGCCGACGGTCCGGAGCCGGGCCCGGGGATGGATCTCCGCCTGGCTCATCACCGGCGTTTCGCGCCGGAAGCGCTCGATGATCGAACGCACGAAGGGCCGGGCCTGGACCGAGGTCACCAGCACGGGCATCTCGCCCATGCGGGCGGCGGTCTCGAAGCGGTCGCGCACCGTGTTGACGAAGTCCGAGAGCTTCGAGGGCTGCATCGCCAGGTAGCGCTCGTCGCGCTCGCCCGCGATCGAGTCGAGGAAGGCCTGCTCCCAGGCCGGCGACAGGGTGATGATCGGCAGCATGCCGTCCGGCCCCTGGTACTGGGCGCAGATCTGACGGCCGAGGCGGGCGCGGACGTGCTCGACGATGTCGCGCGGGTTCTTCACGTGCCCGGCCACCTCTGCGACGCCCTCGATGATCGCCCCGAGGTCGCGGATCGAGACCCGCTCGGCCAGCAGGAACTGCAGCACCCGCTGGATGCCGGTGGTGCCGATCTGGCTCGGCATCACCTCCTTGAGGAGCTCGGCATGCTCCTTCGAGACCTCGCGCAGGAGCTTCTGCACCTCGACATGGTTCAGGAGCTCGGAGACGTGCGCCTTGATGATCTCGGTGAGGTGGGTGGAGACCACCGTGGCGGCGTCCACCACGGTGTAGCCCTTGAGCTGGGCCTGGTCCCGCAGGGAGGCGTCGATCCAGGTGGCGGGGAGGCCGAAGGTCGGCTCCAGCATGTGCTGGCCGGGCAGCTGCACCTGTCCGCCCATCGGGTCCATGGCCATGAACTGGCCGGGGAAGATCTGGCCCGTGCCGGCCTCGATCTCCTTGACCCGCACCACGTAGGCGTTCGCGTCGAGCTGGACGTTGTCGAGGATCCGGACCGAGGGCATCACGAAGCCGAGCTCGGCGGCGAGCTGGCGGCGCAGGGCCTTGATCTGGTCCGTCAGGCGGTCCTGGCCCTCCGGGCCGTTGACCAGGGCGAGCAGGGCGTAGCCCATCTCGAGCTTGAGGTCGTCGAGCTTCAGGAGGTCGGTGACGGTTTCCTCCTTGGCGGCCGCGGCGGCGGCCACCGCCGAGGCGTCCATCGGCGCACCGTCGGCGTCGAGGGGCGGCGCCTCGCGGGCGACCTTGGCGAAGTGCCAGGCGGCGTAGCCGGACGCGCCGGCGAGCGCCAGGAAGGGCAGCATCGGCATGCCGGGCAGGAGGGCGATCAGCACCATGACGCCCGAGGACATGCCCAGGGCCTTGGGGTAGTTCGCGAGCTGCTTGCCCAGGGCCTTGTCGGCCGAGCCCTTCACGCCCGCCTTGGAGACCAGGATGCCGGCCGCCGTCGAGACGATGAGGGCGGGGACTTGCGAGGCGAGGCCGTCGCCGATGGTGAGCAGGGTGTAGGACTTCGCCGCCCCCAGGAACGGCATGCCCTGCTGGGCGACGCCGATGATGATGCCGCCGATCACGTTGATGAAGGTGATGAGCAGCGCGGCGATCGCGTCGCCGCGGACGAACTTGGAGGCACCGTCCATGGCGCCGAAGAAGGAGGATTCCTCCTCTAGGGCGGCGCGGCGGGCCTTGGCCACCTTTTCGTCGATGAGGCCCGCCGAGAGGTCGGCGTCGATGGCCATCTGCTTGCCGGGCATCGCGTCGAGGGTGAAGCGGGCGGCGACCTCGGCGATGCGGCCCGATCCCTTCGTGATGACGACGAAGTTCACGATGATCAGGATCGCGAAGACGATGATTCCGATGACGAAGTTGCCGCCCATCACGAAGTTGCCGAAGGCCTCGATGACGTGGCCGGCGGCCGCCGTGCCCTCGTGCCCGTGGCCCAGGATGAGGCGGGTGGAGGCGAGGTTCAGCGCGAGGCGCAGCAGCGTCGCCACGAGGAGCAGGGTCGGAAAGACCGTGAACTCGAGCGGATTGTCGATGAACAGCCCGGTCATCATGATCAGCACCGAGATGATGATCGAGACCGCGAGCAGCAGGTCGAGCAGGAAGGCCGGCAGCGGGAAGATGAGCACCGTGAGGATGCCCATCACGGCGGTGGCGAAGAACAGGTCCGTGCGCTTGGAGAGCGCGTTCAGGTTCGCCCGGTTCGGGATCGCGAAGCTCGCGAACTGTGCGAGGCTCCCCCCGGCCCCTCCCGCCGGAGCCGGCGCGCCGGCAGCCGTCTCGCTCATCGTCACCCTCGCTGCCCCCGAGGGTCGGGAGCTCGGCAAGATTTGCCGAGCACAGGGTTAGCGAAGGGTTAACGCCAGGCCGTCCGCCGCCCGGCTGAGCGGAAAACCGCGTCAGGCGAAGTATTTGCGGGTGACCACCGCGAGCGCGAACACCAGTCCGGCACCACCGGCGATGAGGCTGATCATCAAGAGGCGCCGGGGCTCCTGGGAGGATTCGGGCTTCACCGGCTCGACGATCATGCTGAAGAACTCGATCTGGCGCTCCGCGATGATCCGCGCCCGCTCGTTCGCGGCCAGCACCTTGGCGAAGTACTTCTCCGCATCCGCCCGGTCGGCGTCGTAGGCCTCGAACCGGGTGAGGGCGTTCGCCAGGATGCGGCGCTGCTCCGGGTCCTCGCTGGCCGACTGGCGCTCGATCCGCGCGATGTTGTCGTCGAGGTCCTTGATCTGGGCCTTCATGTCCTGGATGCGGCGGGTCTCCGGCGAGAGGTCGCGCTGACTCTGGATGAGCTGGACGGCCAGGTTGATGCGGGCCGTGCGCAGCTCCGACAAGACCTTCAGGTTGCTCTCGTTGGTCTTCTGCGCGTCGAGGACGCCGTCGCGGTTGCGCAGGGCCGCCACCTCGGTGCGGATCTTCAGCATCCGCTCCTCGGCCCGCTTGAGCTCGCGCTGGCTCTCCAGCACCGCGTCCTCGCGGGCTCGGCCGCTGAGGGCGTTCACCATGCGCTCGCTCTCGGCCAGGATCGCGTTCGAGAGGTTGAGGGCATCCTGCGGATCGAAGGCGTTCACGGACAGGAGGATGATGCCCGATCCGGACTCGATCTTGGTGTGGACTCGCTCGTGCCAGTACTTGACCAGCTTCTCGATCGGCTTCTCGGGATCGAAGCGCGAGAGGATGTCGATGCCGGGCCGGGAGAACATCTCCCGCAGGGGGTAGGTCTTCTCGATGGCCTCGATCATCGGCCGGCTCATGATGTAGTTCGTCGCGATCAGGCTGTCCTGCGCCACCATCTGCTTCATGGGGGAGCCGGAATTGGTGCCGACCTGATCGGGCGAGGCCTTGTCGACGTTGCCGAGGGCCGGCCGCAGGGCGAAGCGCGACTCGATCACGAAGCGGTCCGACGCGATCACGCCGTAATAGGCGATGGCCGCCAGGGTCGGGATCAGGAAGCAGACCAGGAAGAGCACCGGGATCAGCGGATCCGTCTTCACGTGGCTCTGGTAGGAGCGGATGCCCTTCTTGCGGTCGGCGAAGCGCGAGACGCGGGCGATCTGCTTCAGGGATTCGGCCACCGCGTTCGAGCGGTCGGCCGTGGTCAGCGGCTGACCCTGCGGGTTGCGGATTTCGATGCTCATGCGCCCCGGTATTCCATGTCGTCCGGCCATCCCGCCGCCAAGTTACACCCTTTGCACCGCCGCCGCGGCAAAACCGTGGCCACCGGCGCGCCGGCGCAACTCAGGCGTTCAGGCGGCGATAGACCTCGATGGCGTCGTCGATGCTCTCGTAGACGATCGCCCGCCCGTTGATGATGACGATGCCCTGCTGGCACCAGGTGCGCAGGGTGTCCATGCCGTGGGAGACCATGATCACGTCGGCATTCTCCCGGCGGGCCGCGAAGGCCTCCTCGCAGCGCTTCTGGAAGCGGGCATCGCCCACCGCCGTGACCTCGTCGATGAGGTAGCAGTCGAACGGGATGGCCATGCTCATGCCGAAGGCGAGGCGCGAGCCCATGCCGGACGAGTAGGTCCGGATCGGCACGTCGAGGTAGCTGCCGAGCTCCGAGAAATCCTCCACGAACTCCAGCACCTTGCGCGGGTCCTCGCCGTAGATGCGCGCCACGAAGATGATGTTGTCGCGCCCGGTCATGGCCGGGTGGAAGCCGCCGGCGAAGCCCAAGGGCCAGGACACGCGCGTGGTGCGGACCACGCGGCCCTTCGTGGGCATCTCGGTGCCGGCCAGGAGGCGCAGGGAGGTCGACTTGCCGGCGCCGTTGATCCCCAGGATGCCGTAGCTGGTGCCCGGCTTCAGGGTGAAGGAGACGCGCTCCAGGATCGTCCGGCGATGCCCGTCCGTCCGGTAGACCTTGGTCACGTTGTCGAAGCGGATCACGGCGGAGCACGACTCCCGAAGCCTGGCCCTGCGCGCATCGGCTGCAAAAGCGGCGAATCTGAGAACGCGGCGCCGCGACCCCCGAGGGGCGGGTGCCCTCGGCGGGGAAATCGCACGGGAATCGTCAGCTTTGCCGTTCCGAGGCTTGCACGCCGTCCATGCGGCTTGTACAGGACGCCTCCCGGCGCGATCGCGAAGCCCGGCCGCCCCGGCGGCTGCGAGACGCGGCGACGGGACCGGAGGGGTGGCCGAGTGGTTGAAGGCGCACGCCTGGAAAGTGTGTATACCGGAAACGGTATCGCGGGTTCGAATCCCGCTCCCTCCGCCAGATCCTGACGTCCGACATTCGGCTCGTGCGAGAACGCCCAGCGTTCTCCGCGCATCGCCATGGCTTCCGTCCTGTTCGAAATGACAGGGCTTCACCCACCCTCTCAAGAGCGACGGGGCGCCCCGCCGTCTGTCGTGCAGGCTCGGCAGCACCGCACATCGTCGCGTCGTTGTCGTCGCCCGGCTTTGTTCGCGGGAGGCACCATCGTCATCCTCGCCCCCACCGCCGGCCACGGTTTCCTGCACAGGGCCGGCGAGCGCTGCGGTGAGGACCTGATCGGCGCGCTTTGCGCTGAGTTTAGGCGGGCGTCGGGACATCCGTGGCGCCGCCGGCCCCGGTTCGGTGAATCCGCAGACCGGGCCGCCGCGCAGGGGTCGGGCGACCCAGTCCAAAAATTGGACTCGTCTTGCTGAAAGTCTGGCGCTAAATGACGCCTCATCTGAATTTTGTCGGTTAATTCAGACGAGTCGCGGCGTGCGCAGCCACAAAGCAGGTCCAGGTCCATGCGGTTGACCTTTCTGTTCGATCCCTTGTGCGGTTGGTGCTACGGAGCCGCTCCCGCGCTGGCCTGGATCGCCCAGTCGGGGACGGTCGCGCTGGACCTCGCGCCCACGGGCCTGTTCGCGGGCGAGGGCGGCCAGCCCATGGATCCCGCCTTCGCGGACTATGTCTGGCAGAACGACCAGCGCATCGCGGACCAGACGGGGCAACCGTTCAGCAACGCCTATCGCGCCCTCATCTTCGGGACGCCGGGAGCCGCCTTCGATTCGGCCGCCGCCACCCTCGGCCTCGTCGCGATCGGACTGACCCGGCCCGGCCGGGAGCTCGAAGGCCTGCAGGCGCTCCAGCAGGCCCGCTACGTCGCGTGCCGGGACACTGCGGATCGCACCGTGGTTGCGGACGTGCTCGCCGGCGCCGGCTTCGCGGAGGCCGCCGGCCGGCTGGCGGAGCCCGACCTCGAACTGCGCGAGGCGACCCGGCATCGGATCGAGGCCGCCGTCCGGATGGCGGCCCGGTTCGGGGCTCGGGGCGTCCCAGCCCTCGTCCTCGCGGACGAGGAAGGCGCCCGACGCCTGCCGAGCGGCATCCTCTTCGGCGACCGGGACAGACTGGCGGCCGAGCTTCGCGCCGGATCGGGAGAGATACCATGATGGAGAAAACGCCGATGCAGACCGGGCTTGGCTCGACCATCGCGATGCCGCTGACCGGGCTGGCCGGACCCGGGCTCGCCTGGATGCACTTTCCCGCCGGCCCGTAGGGGTTCTTCCGCGCCCCGGTGCTGATCGAGGGGCCGACCGAAGCGATCCTGATCGACGGCGGCTTCACCGTCTCCGACGGTCGAGCCGTCGCGGCGGCGATCGCGGCGACGGGCAAGCGCCTCACGACGATCTATGTCAGCCAGTCGGACCCGGACTATTACTTCGGGCTGGAACCCCTCTGCGAGGCCTTTCCGGAGGCCCGGGTGCTCGCTGCCTTCGCCACCGTGTCGGCCATCGCCCGCACGGTCGATGCGAAGATCGCCGCCTGGGGCCTGCAGCTGGGGGCCGAGGGTCCGGGGACGCGGGCCGACGTGGTCATGCCCACGCCCTTCGACGGCGCTGCCCTGTCGGTCGACGGAGAGACCGTCGAGATCGTGCCCGCCATGGGCCTGCCCAACCGCCGCACCCTGTTCGTCCCGGCCCTGAACGCGGTGTTCGGCGGGGTTCTGATCTTCTCCGGCGTCCACGTCTGGACCGCCGACACGCCGAGCCCGGAGGCCCGCGCCGCCTGGATCGCCGAACTCGACCGGATCGCCGCGCGTGCGCCGTCCGTCGTCGTGCCGGGGCATCTGGCGGTCGAGGCCGCCACCGACGGCTCGGCCCTCGCCTTCACCCGAAGCTACCTCCTGGCCTTCGAGGAGGCCCTCGCTGCGGGCGGGGATGCCGCCGCGCTGAAGGCCGCGATGCTGACCCGCTTCCCGGGCCTCAGCATGGACATCGCGCTCGACATCGGCGCCAAGGTCGCCACGGGCGAGATGGTCTGGGGCTGATGCGGGGAGCGGCACGCCAGCGGGGGCGGCGGACGGTGGCCGGGCCGCCGGCCCCCTCAGAACGCGTACCGCACCGTACAGTAGGGCATGCGCTCGGCGAGCAGGGCCTTGAAGCGGGCGAGCCACTGGCCCTTCCAGCCGGTGCGGTAGCGCAGGTTGGCGCCGCCGCCCTCGGAGACCTTCGCCTCCTGGATGTCCGGCCGCCAGAGCAGATCCTCGGCCTTGGGGTGCCAGCCGAGATTGACCGCGTGCAGGTCGGCGTTGTGGGTCAGCAGGATGATCTCCGCCTTGAGCTGCGCCCGGGCCGCCGGCCCGATCGCGCCGTCGATGGCGGCGAACAGGGCCGCCCAATCGGCCTCCCAGCCCTCGTAGAGGATGACCGGCGAGAAGTTGACGTGGACCTCGTAACCGGCGGCGACGAAGTCGTCGATGGCGGCGATGCGCTCGGGGATCGGTGCCGTCCGCACGTCGACGATGCGGGCGATGCGCTCGGGCATGAGCGAGAAGCGGATCCGGGTCTTGCCCTGGGGGTCGTAGGCCAGGAGATCGCGGTTCACCGCCTTGGTGGCGAAGGACGCCTTGGCGTTGGGGATGTCCCGGAAGAGCGCCACGAGATCCCGCACCGTCTCGCTCACCATGGCGTCCACCGAGAGGTCGCCGTTCTCGCCGAGGTCGTAGACCCAGAGGGCGGGATCGATCGTGTCGGGCTCGGGCAGGGGCCCCTGGCGGGCGGCGTGGCGCGCGATGGCGACGGCCACGGCCTCGACGTTGACGAAGAGCGAGATCGGATTGGCGAAGCCCTTGCGCCGGGGCACGTAGCAGTAGGCGCAGGCCATGGCGCAGCCGTTGGAGGTCGAGGGGGCGATGAAGTGGGCGCTGCGCCCGTTCGGCCGCATGGCGAGGCCCTTCTTCACCCCCAGCACCAGGGTGGAGCGCTTGATCCGCACCCAATCTTCCACCGAGCCAGCATTGCCGTGCAGACTCGGGATGTTCCAGTGCGAGGGGACGACGATGCGTTCGGCCTCCGGAAACCGGTCCAGGATCTCCCGCCCGCGCGGGTAATCCGGCACGGCTGGCTCGTGATAGATCGTCGTGACGTCGAGGAGGTCGCGGGGTCGGGCCATCAGCCTTGCGGAATCTCTGCCGCGATCCGCGTCCTGCGCGCGGCACCGGTTCCAGGCCAACGCAGCCGGCCCCCGGGCGATCCGGCCCGCGTCGTTCGGAGCCTGGCGATCAGAGGCGCGCGAGCAGCTCGGCCTTCTTGGCGGTGAACTCGCCCTCCGTGAGGATGCCCTTGCGGCGCATCTCCGACAGGCGCTCGATCGTCGAGAGCACGTCGCTGCCGCCCACCGGCCCGGCGCTGCCCGGATGCGACGCCTCGGCGCCCGGATGACCGGCCTCGAAGGGTTCGGGCGCGAAAGGTTCGGGGGCGAAGGGTTCGGGGGCGAAGGGGCGGGCCTCGCCGCGCTCGGCCTCGTCGAGGCGCTTCAGGCTGGCGAGGTCCACGGGGCCGCCGGGGCCGGAGAAGCGCAGGCTCGTCGCGCTGCCCTGCTGCTGCGAGACGCCGCTGATGGCGTGATCGGCGGTGTCGTAGATCGCGGCCCGCCCCTCCGATTCGACCACGAGACGCCGCTGTACCGGGAAATAGGCGTAGCGCATCCCGTTCTGCGATCCGGCGGTGGCCGGTGCCCCCCATTCGGGAGGCCAGGGCGCCCCGGCGCCGCGCGGCACCTCCGACCAGGCGCCGGCCGGCAGCGCGGCGGCGAGGGCGGTGCAGAGGGCGTCCACCCGGGCCTTGAGCTCGGCGTTGAACATGTCGCCGATCATGGTCATGCCCGAGCCCGACCATTGGCCGAAGCCGCCGAGCTCGGGATGGTTGAACTGCGCCATCCGGCCGTGGCCCGCTTCGAGCGCCTGGACGAGGTGGCGCACGGCGTCGAGGCTGACCCGGTAGCGATCGGCGATCGCCTGCAGGCCGTAGGGCTGATCTGTCATGCGCCGGTCTCCTTGCCCCGGGCGGCCCCCGCCGCGCCGAGTTCGCAGTCTTGGTGTTCGCAGTCTTGCCGTTCGCAGTCTTGCCGTTCGTAGTCTTGCCGCAACCGCTCGCGCCGTGGAAGCGGCTGCGGGGCACCGCGCCGTGCGCTGCAAAAAGATTTGCCCCGTGGCGGACCTTCCGGCGAAGCGTGAGCGTTCCTGTCCAGGTTTCCAGGACGGGGCGTCGCGCAGCGCCCTGTCTCGACGCACCCACCGATACCGCCCGGAGCGAACATGGCCGACACGACGAATCCCGCGGACCGCTCAAGCCCGCAGGGCCGCGCTAAACGTTCGCGCATCAAGGAAGGCTCGCCCTATCCGCTCGGCGCGAACTGGGACGGCCTGGGCGTGAACTTCGCCCTGTTCTCGGCCCATGCCACCAAGGTCGAGCTCTGCCTGTTCGACGATGACGGCGTGAACGAGATCGAGCGGATCGAGCTGCCCGAGTACACCGACGAGATCTGGCACGGCTACCTGCCCGACGCGCGCCCGGGCACCATCTACGGCTACCGCGTCCACGGCCCCTACGAGCCGACGGCCGGGCACCGCTTCAACCCGAACAAGCTGCTCATCGACCCCTACGCCAAGGGGCTCGTCGGCTCCATCACCTGGAACCCGGCCTTGTTCGGCTACCAGATGGAGACCGGCGACGACCTGACCTTCGACGACCGCGATTCCGCGCCCTTCACCCGCCGCTCCCGCGTCATCGACCCGGCCTTCACCTGGGGCCGGGACCGCAAGCCGCACGTGCCGTGGGAGAAGACCATCTTCTACGAGACCCACGTGAAGGGCTTCACCAAGCTCCACCCGGCGGTGCCGGAGAAGCTGCGCGGCACCTATGCGGGCCTCGGCACGCCGGCGGTGCTCGACTACATCAAGAGCCTCGGCGTCACCTCGGTGGAGCTTCTGCCGGTCCACGCCTTCGTGCAGGACGATTACCTGCAGGAGAAGGACCTGGTGAACTACTGGGGCTACAACACCATCTCGTTCTTCACCCCCGCCCGGCGCTACGCTGCCGTGCCGGACTTCGCCTTCTCCGAGTTCAAGGAGATGGTGGCGCGCATGCACGGCGCCGGCCTCGAGGTGATCCTGGACGTGGTCTACAACCACACCGCCGAGGGCAACGAGAAGGGTCCGACGCTGTCGTACAAGGGCGTCGACAACGCCTCCTACTACCGGCTCATGCCCAAGGAGCCGCGCTACTACATCAACGACACCGGCACGGGGAACACCTTCAACCTGTCGCACCCGCGGGTGCTGCAGCTCGTGACCGACTCCCTGCGCTACTGGGCCACCGAGATGCGGGTGGACGGCTTCCGCTTCGACCTCGCCACCATCCTGGGCCGCGAGCCGCACGGCTTCGACGAAGGCGGCGGCTTCCTCGACACCTGCCGGCAGGACCCGGTGCTGAACGGCGTCAAGCTCATCGCCGAGCCCTGGGATTGCGGCCCGGGCGGCTATCAGGTCGGCGGCTTCCCGCCGGGCTGGGCCGAGTGGAACGACCGCTTCCGCGACGACGTGCGCGGCTACTGGCGCGGCGACGAGGGCATGCTGCCCGATCTCGCCGCCCGGCTCACCGGCTCGGCCGACAAATTCAACAAGCGCGGGCGCAAGCCCTGGGCTTCGGTGAACTTCCTGACCGCCCATGACGGCTTTACGCTGAACGACACCGTGTCGTACAACGAGAAGCACAACCTGGCGAACGGCGAGGACAACCGCGACGGACACTCGCACAACCTGTCGAACAACTACGGGGCCGAGGGACCGACGGACGATCCGGAGATCCGCGCCGTGCGCCTACGCCAGATGCGCAACATGCTGGCGACGCTGTTCCTCTCCCGCGGCACCCCGATGCTGCTCGCGGGCGACGAATTCGCCCGCACCCAGAACGGCAACAACAACGCCTATTGCCAGGACAACGAGATCTCCTGGCTCGACTGGGAGGCCGTCGGGCCCGAGGAGCGGGATCTCGCCGAGTTCACGCAGCGCCTGACCCTGCTGCGCGAGGCACTCCCGATCCTCACCCGCGGCCGATTCCTCACGGGCGCCTACGACGAGGAGTTCGGCGTCAAGGACGTGACCTGGCTACGTCCCGACGGCGGGGAGATGTCGCCGGAGAACTGGACGCAGGGCGATGCCCGCGCCATCGCGGTGCTCCTCGACGGCCGGGCCCAGGCCTCGGGCATCCACCAGCGCGGCGGCGATGCCACCCTGCTGTTGCTCTACAACGCCTACCACGACCTCGTGTCGTTCACCCTGCCGGAATCGGTGGGCGGCGTCGGCTGGACGCGGCTCCTCGACACGAACCTGCCCGACAGCCAGGACGTGGTGAGCAAGCCGATCGGTGCGACCTACGAGGTCACCGGACGCTCGATGCTGATGTTCGTCCTGAAGCCCGAGGAGGTCGAGGGCGTCGAGGCCAGCGACGGAGAGCGTTCCTACCAGCACGTGATGCAGGCTTTCGAGCGGGCCAACGTCAACAGCGTCCGCTTCGAGACCGAGCAGCGCTGACCCTCCGACCCGCCGCGCGTCTCGTGACGCGCGGCGGGTCCTCGCTGAATCGTCATGCCGACGGTGAGATGCCTGGGCCGGCACAGGGAACGATGATGGCGCCGGGAGTTTGACCCGTGTAAGGGGCGACCTGCCAGGCTCGCCTGCGAAGCCCCGCCGATGTGATAGCGCGACGATGATCGACACGCCCAAGATGCCGCCGAACGGGGCGCTCGCGCAGGACCCGATCCGATCCCCGATCAGCCCGGAAGCGGCCTTCTTCTTCGCCTCGGTGGCCGCCTCGCGCATGCCGATGGTGGTGAGCGACCCGCGCCTGCCCGACAATCCGATCATCTTCACCAACGACGCCTTCCTGGAGATGACCGGCTACCGCCGCGACGAGGTGCTGGACCGCAACTGCCGCTTCCTCCAGGGGCCGGACACCGATCGGGGGGCGGTGCGCGAACTCGCCCGGGCGATCGCGGCCCGCGAGAACGTCGCCACCGAGATCGTCAACTACCGCAAGGACGGCACGCCGTTCTGGAATGCGCTCTTCGTCTCGCCGATCTACGACGCGGGCGGAACGCTGGTGTACTTCTTCGCCTCGCAGCTGGACGTTTCGCGCCGGCGCGACGCCGAGGAGGCCCTGGGCCAGGCCCAGAAGATGGAGGCGCTCGGCCAGCTCACCGGCGGCATCGCGCACGACTTCAACAACCTGCTGCAGGTGATCGTCGGCTACGTCGACATCCTGGGCGCCGGCCTCGACGATCCGAGCGCCGACCGCAACCGCCTGCGCCGGGCCACCGACAACATCCGCACCGCCGCCGAGCGCGCCACGACCCTGACGCAGCAGCTCCTGGCCTTCGCGCGTAAACAGCGCCTCGAAGGCCGCTCGGTGAACCTGAACGCCCTGGTCCAGGGCATGGCCGACATGGCCGGCCGGACCCTCGGCGAGACCGTCTCCCTCGACTTCGACCTCAGCCCCGACCTCTGGAACTGCCGCGTCGACCCGAACCAAGCCGAGGTCGCCCTCCTCAACGTCTTCATCAACGCGCGCGACGCGATGCCGGAGGGCGGCCGCCTCACGGTGCGGACCGAGAACCACGTCATCACCGGCGAGGTCGACGGTCCCCTGGCCCCCGGCCGCTACGTCACCATCAGCGTGAGCGATACCGGCAGCGGCATCCCGGCCCATGTCCTGGCCCGGGTCATGGACCCGTTCTTCACCACCAAGGAGGAGGGCAAGGGCACCGGCCTCGGCCTGTCGATGGTCTACGGCTTCGCCAAGCAATCGGGCGGCGCCGCCCGCATCGAATCCGTCCTGGGGGCGGGGACCGTGGTGCGCCTGTCCTTTCCGGCCACCGAGACCGCGGTGTTCGAGGCGGCGCCGGCCGCGGTCGGCCCCCAGGAGGGGTCCGGCACCGAGACGATCCTCATCGTCGACGACCGGGAGGACGTGGCCGAGCTCGCCCGCACCATCCTGCGGGATTTCGGCTACAGCACCCTGATGGCGCAGAACGGCCGCGAGGCCCTCGAAGTACTGGACAGCGGGAACGCCATCGACCTGCTCTTCACGGACCTCATCATGCCGGGCGGCATGAACGGCATCGCCCTGGGACGCGAGGCCAAGCGCCGGCGGCCCGACCTCAAGGTCCTGCTCACCACGGGCTACGCCGAGGCGAGCCTGGAGCGAACCGATGCCGGGGGTTCGGAGTTCGATCTCCTGAACAAGCCCTACCGCCGGACGGACCTGGTCCGCCGCGTTCGGGCGGTTCTCGACGGGCCCGTCGCGATCGGCTGACGCCTCGCCCGGGTCCTCCAGCGGAGTGGATTCGCGATGAGCCAGGGCGACAAGTCGAAGTACACCGGCAAGCAGATCCGCAAGGCGGAGCACATCGCCGAGTCCTACGAGGCGCGCGGCGTGCCCGAGAAGGACGCCGAGGCGCGGGCCTGGGCGACCGTCAACAAGGACGATGGCGGCGGCAAGAAGCCCGGCGGCTCCGGGCGGGGCAAGGCGACCCGCCACCCCGCGGCCCATCGCGGCGGCGCGGTCGGCGGCAAGGCCTCGGCCGGCCGCACGGCGGAAGAGCGCTCCGCCTCCGCCAAGAAGGGCGCCGCCACCCGCAAGCGCAACAAGGACGCCGCGCGGCACGCGTCCTGAGGATGACCTGGGTCGAGGCGTACCGGGTGGTATCGACCGTCCGACCCGACGGGGCTCGGGCGTTGGACGGACGCCTCGATCGCTGAAGGTCTCAACGCTCCCTCCCGTGCGGTCGGGGCGATCGCCGATGGCGCCGCGCCGTCAGTCCGGGGTACCGCAGGTGAGCCCGGACCCGACGGGGCGCGCCGGCAGCGTGCCATTCCAGAAGCCGCTCACGGGATGAAGTCCTGTACGACTCACGTTTCCTGATGTCGGGCTCCGTTGCGCGGCCCCTTGAAGGGGTGCTGAGCGCGGGTTTTCACCGGATGCCGCGCGCGGGCAGACGCCCCCCGACCCAGAGCGGGGAACGGTGAGGGCCCCGCAACAGAGAGAGGCGCGCACCTATCCGCGGACGCTGGACCGTATGATCCAGCGTCCATCGCAGACGATGCGTCCGCGCTACGACGTCGGCCCTCGGGCTCCGCCGGTGCCCGCTCAGGCCATCGCGGCCTTCAGGTGCTGGTCGACCTTGTCGAGGAAGCCCGTGGTCGAGAGCCAGCGCTGGTCGGGGCCGACGAGCAGGGCGAGGTCCTTGGTCATGAAGCCGGCCTCGACGGTGTCGACGCAGACGGTCTCCAGGGTCGTGGCGAACGTGGCGAGCGCCGCGTTGTCGTCGAGCTTGGCCCGGTGGGCGAGGCCACGGCTCCAGGCGAAGATCGACGCGATGGAGTTGGTGGAGGTCTCTTTGCCCTTCTGGTGCTCGCGGTAGTGGCGCGTCACCGTGCCGTGGGCGGCCTCGGCCTCGACGGTCCGGCCGTCGGGGGTAAGCAGCACGGAGGTCATCAGGCCGAGCGAGCCGAAGCCCTGGGCCACGGTGTCGGACTGCACGTCGCCATCGTAGTTCTTGCAGGCCCAGACGTAGCCGCCCGACCACTTCAGGGCCGAGGCCACCATGTCGTCGATCAGGCGGTGCTCGTAGGTGATCCCGGCCGCATCGAACTTCGCCTTGAACTCGTTCTGGAAGACCTCCTCGAACAGGTCCTTGAAGCGGCCGTCATAGGCCTTCAGGATGGTGTTCTTGGTCGAGAGGTAGACCGGGTACTTGCGGTTCAGGCCATAGTTCATCGAGGCGCGGGCGAAGTCGCGGATCGAGTCGTCGAGGTTGTACATCGCCTGGGCGATGCCGGGGCTCGGGAACTTGAAGACCTCCTTCTCGATGACCGTGCCGTCCTCGCCCTCGAACTTGATGGTCAGGCGGCCCTTGCCCGGCACCTTGAAGTCGGTGGCCTTGTACTGGTCGCCGTAGGCGTGGCGGCCGACCACGATGGGCTGGGTCCAACCCGGCACGAGGCGGGGCACGTTCTTGCAGATGATCGGCTCGCGGAAGATGACGCCGCCGAGGATGTTGCGGATCGTGCCGTTGGGCGACTTCCACATCTCCTTCAGGTTGAACTCCTTCACCCGGGCCTCGTCGGGGGTGATGGTGGCGCACTTCACGCCGACGCCGTGACGCTTGATCGCCTCGGCGGCCTGGACGGTGACCTGATCGTTGGTGGCGTCGCGGTGCTCGACGCCGAGGTCGTAATATTCCAGGTTCAGGTCGAGGTAGGGGTGGATCAGCTTGTCCTTGATCTGGCTCCAGATGATCCGGGTCATCTCGTCGCCGTCGAGTTCGACGACCGGGTTCGCAACCTTGATCTTGTCCATCTGCAGCACACCTTCCTGAGCCAGGATGTCCGGCGCCACGCAAGGCGGATGCCGAACCTGCGCCGCTCTTAGCCCGCGCGCTTCCGGGGCGGAAGCAGGCGGCTCCCTCCCGGCGCATGACAAACCTTTTGGCCTGTCAGGGACCGGCGACGAGGCGCGCCTTCCGGGTCGCCTGATCGAACATGGCGTTCAGCGCTTCCTGGATCTCGCTCGCCGAGTTCGCGGTGCGGAAGTAGCCCGACGAGGCGCAATTCTGCAGCGTGGCGGGCACGCCCGGAATCAGGGTGTTCACGAGGAGGTTCTCGTTCGTGACCACCTGATCCGGGTGGTTCGCCGGCGAGATCGGGATGTACGGAATGTAGAGAATCGAGATGGTGATGCCGCGATCCTTCAAGGGCTTGCACAGCGAGGGATCGAGGAGCCTCGCCTGGGATCCGGTCCAGCCGGTCGAGTTGTAGTAATACTGGTTGTTGTCCATCCCATCAGTGATCACGAACACGAACGGCAGCGCCCGCTTGGCACTGAGCCCGTCCCCGACGCTGGTGATCTTGTTGTTGATGATCGGGAAGACGTTCTCGTAATGCGTGCCGCCGCTCCCGCGTGGCACGGACGAATTGCCGATATCCATGTAGTTTTCGAGATTAATGGTCTTGAGCGAATCCAGATCGGCCGTCACGTCGGCCGCGGTTTCGAGATTGCTCACGAAGGGATAGAGCCCGACCCGGTACTGGTTGACCAGGGTCGCGTTGGTCTTCGCCTTGGCGATAAGACCTTGGACGGCGTTGCTGACGGTCGCGATCCGAAGCTCGATGTTGTTCTGCTTGGAGATCGCGAAGCCCTGCCAGCCGGGGAAATGGCAGGCGAAGGCGCAATTGTTCGGGCCGCCGGATTTCATGTCGGGGTTGAGCTTGGCGAACTGCGTCTGCGCCGCGCTGGAGGTCGGGAAACCCATCGAGCCGGACGTGTCGAGCAACAGGTAGAAGTCCACGTAGTTGCTCAAGGTCAGGCTGGACGTGGATTTCCCGGACACCTGAATCGCCTTCAGATCGCCCAGGACCTTGCTGAAGGGTGAGTTGAAGCTCGAGGCGTATGTCGCCCGAGCCGTTATGACCCCGGCGGTGCGGGTGACCGTGAGGTCCGGGACCAGCGGCAGGCTCTTGAGCATCGCGCCGGCATTGACCTGGAAGGCCGCCAGCCCGCGGGTCTTGGCGAGCGCCAGGGCCGAGGCGGTGGGGTCCGCCTCGTTCTTCGGGTTGGTGGAGATGTAATCGCGGGCCGTCGCGATCGCGGTGATCGTGGCCGCGTCGGCCGCGCGGTCGAAATGGGTGCGGTAGTTGATGCCGCGGACGTAATCGACGCCGAGCCCGGTCAGGCCGATCAGCGGGATCAGCGCCAGGGCGAAGACCATGAGGACATTGCCGCCCGTCTCATCGCGCAGGCGCCGCAGCAGGCGCCCTGGCGGAGAGACGGGATGCGTGGAGTCGGCGTGCATGGAACAGGCCTCGGGGTCAGGGGCAGGCATTGGCGGAGGTGCTCCCGCCGCTCGGATCGAAGGTGATGGCCGTGACGTAGCGCGGCGCGAAGTAGAAGGACTTCGCGATGTCGATCGAGCCGACGACGGATTGGAGGATGAGGGGCTTGTAGCTGAAGACCACGTCGGCCACGACGAGGAAGCCGGGGCCGAACGTGTCGCTGGGCAGCGTCGTGGGACTCGGTCCAGCCGTATTGGGCGCCGCGACGGGCGGTGTCGTGCAGGAGCGCTTCTGGCCGGACGTCCAGACGACCTTCGGCGTATAGGTACAGTTGGACGTGCAACCGGCGACGGTCGGGGTGAACTGCACCCCCGACAGCGACCATCTCAGCAGGGTCCAGACCGAGACGTTGGCGTCCTTGGCGGCGGACATGGCCTCCGGGAACATGACCAGCTGGGATCGGGAGATCGCGAGGATGTCGGTCTGGGTGATCTTGCCCGTGTCGTTGCGCGCCACGAGATCCGCCAGGGTGCTGGCGGCGAGCTCGAGCTTGCGCATGTAGATGACGTAGCGGACGAGATCGAAGGTCACCGCCGAGAGCGTGAGCAGCAGCGGCAGGATCAGCGCGAACTCGATGATGGCGATGCCGCGCCCGTCCCGTCCGAAGCGCTTGAGGGTCTGGCGGCTCATGGCGGCGTCAGCACCCTGTCGAGACGCTGGCGGTGGTGAACGGCTCGTTCCGGAACGCCACCGCCGCCCGGGCGAACACGACCGAGGTCCCGTTCCAGGTCGTGCCCAGCTTCAGGGCGATCCAGACCGGGCTGAACACCGGGACGGCGTAGAAGACCTGGAGGTAACCGTAGGTGCCGGGGGCGCCGGTGCAGTACGCCGTCTGACTGTTGTTCATCGGCACCGGCACGAGGCTCTTCTCGTCCGGGCTGACGAACACCGAGTAGCCGCCGCCCGACCCGGTCAGGGTGGTGGTCTGCAGATTGGTGACGATGTTGTTGCAGGACAGGCCGGCGATCAGGTTGGCGCAGACCACCGAGCTGCGAAAGCCGTTGGCGGTGGAGGCCGTATCGGTCAGCGCGCCGATCATGATCGTCCGGCTGGCATCGGCGGTCGCCTTTTCCAGGGCCGCGTAGCAGAAGACGTACAGGCCACCCTGAAGAATTTCGACGAACACCAGTATGAAGAGCGGCATGACGAGGGCGAACTCGACTGCCGTCGCGCCGCTCGAAGATCGGCGAAAGCGGCTTACCCAGCCTGTTTTCTTGGCGCCGCAGGACATGGGAGTGCCGAAACCGATCGCATTCTGATGTTGCGGGTCGCTTGGCCTTGCCATCACGCTCCGACGGGGCGGTTCCTCTGATGTCCTGACGAACAGCCGATGAAGAGGTCCCGTATCGCTCAGCGATGCATGGCGAGCCTTAAGGTCGAATTACTGCGATCCGCGACGGTCGCCCGCATCCCCGATGCCCTGTGGATCGGCCGCGGGCCACGTACGACCCGGGCGGCGCGGACGGCGTCAGAAGGCGCGGCGGGGCCCCATGCGGCCATGGGGCTGGACATTGACGCCGACACGCGGAATCTGCCCGCCACGCGGCACAGCCCCCGCCGTCCTGTCCTCCGCTGTCCTGAGAGAGCCCCATGAGTGAACGCATCATCCTTCGCGCCGGCGAGGCCCTGGTCGCCGGCGGACCGCCGAACACGGCGTCCGAGCCCGAGGTGATCATCGGCGAACTCGACGGTCCGGTGGGCACCGCCCTCGCCACCCTCACGGGCGATCAGGTCGTCGGCCACAGCCGCGTCTTCGCGCTCCTCAACACCGACATCATGGTGCGCCCCGTCACGCTCTGCGTCTCGAAGGTGAGCGTCACCGAGAGCAAGTACACCTCGATCCTGATGGGCACGGTGCAGTTCGCCATCGCCAACGGCGTGCTCGATGCGGTGCGGGCCGGCTACATCCCGAAGGAGAAGGCCAACGACCTCGGCATCATCTGCTCGGTCTGGCTGAGCCCCGGCGTGATCGAGGCCGAGACCGTCGACCACAAGGCGCTGTTCGACATCCAGCGCCGGGGCATGACCGAGGCGATCCGAAAGGCGATGACCAACGAGCCCTCGATCGACTGGCTCCTGGAGAACCAGGACAAGATCATCCACAAATACTACCAGATGGGCCTCGACGGAAAGATCTGAGTCCGCTCGGGCCTCCCCGGGCCGGCGGCGCTTGGCCGTCGCGCCCGCCTCGTGCAAGACGGCGCGAATGAGCTCCGACCCGCACATGCCCGATCCCATGCCGACCGATCCCGCAACGACCGACCCCGTGACCACCGGCGCCGCGGCGGCCGAACCCGCCCCATCCTCCGCCGGGCCCGTAATCATCCTGGTCCAGCCGCAACTGGCCGAGAACATCGGCATGACCGCCCGGGCCATGGCGAATTTCGGGTTGTCGGAGCTCCGCCTGGTGGCGCCGAAGAACGGCTGGCCGAAGAAGGGCGTGCGCGAGGCGGCCTCGGGCGCCACCCACATCCTCGACGGCGCGGTGGTCTACGACACCCTCGGCGAGGCGATCGCCGACCTGCACTACGTGCTGGCGACGACGGCTCGCGAGCGCGGTCAGATGAAGCGGGTCTTCGCGCCCGACGAGGCCATGCGCGACGTCGCGGGCCGCGCCGGCCAGCGGGTCGGCATCCTGTTCGGACGGGAGCGCTCCGGCCTCGACAACGACGAGGTCTCCCGCGCCGACGCCATCGTGACCTTCCCGGTCGATGCCCGCTTCTCCTCCCTGAACCTGGCCCAGGGGGTGCTGCTCATGAGCTACGAGTGGCGCCGGGCAGCCGGCCTCTCCGTGCTGCCCTTCACCGGCGAGATGCTGTCGCCGCCCGCGACCCGGGAGGCGATGGCCTCGCTCTTCACGACGCTGGAGGACAGCCTGGCGGCCGCCGGCTTCTATCCGCCGGAGAAGCGGGACATCATCGCCCGCAACATGCGCGACATGCTTCATCGCATGGCCATGACCGAGCAGGATGTGCGCACGATGCGGGGCGCGCTGCGGGCCCTGACGGCACGCGGGCCGCGCGCTGTGAAATAAAAGCCCAGGCCAGGCGCTCTTAACCCCTGCGCGATCTTTGCGTGTCACGGTCGGGCGTCATGACGACCGAACGGCTCATCACTCCTGCGGGCGCATTCGCCTCCCGTGCCCACGAAACGGCGTTCCGGGCGGAGCGGCTCCCCAGGATTCTGCGCCACACGCGGGCGGTCCTGTGCGCCTCCCTGGCGATCGACCTCCTGCTCCTCGTCGACGACCTCAGCCTGATCGAGGCCCGCAGCGGGATGCGGGCGATGCTGGTCACGCATCTCGGCCTCGTGGCGGCGACGCTCGGCGGTCTGGTCGCCCTGCGGTCCGTCAAGGACTTCGCGCAGCTGCAGCGATGGCTCCTCCCGTGGCAGGCCGCCGCGAGCCTGGGCCTCGGCGCCCTCTGCGTGGCGCGCCCCGAAATTCCGGTCCTGGCGGCGCTGCTGGTGCCGACCGCGTTGATGCTCGTCGTGCCCCTGAGCTTCATTCGGACGGCGGTCACCGGCAGTGTGTCGGCCCTCGTCCTGCTGTCGGGCTTCCTCGCCATGCGATCCCCCGGCGAGGTGAGCCTCGCCCTGGCGATCGAGTTCGTCCTCGGCCACCTGACGATCCTGCTCTACATCGCCCGGTCGAACCGCCTGCGCCGCCTGGAATGGGCGGCGGCCGACGTGGAACGCAGGGCGAGCCTGGAACTCGCGGAGAGCCGGGAGCTGTTCGAGACGATGTTCCGGGCCGTGCCGGTGCCGATCGTGGTCTCCCGGGCGGCCAACGGGCAGATCGTCAGCACCAACGATGCCGGCGTCCAGTTCTTCGGGCTCGCCCCCGGCGACACCCTGGCGAACTACGCGAACCGCGACTTCCTCGCTGGCGCCGACCGCCGCCGGATGCAGGCGGTGCTGGACCGGCGCCAGGCGATCCGCGACTGGGAGGCGAGCATCGTCGTCCTCACCGGGGAGCGCCGCGACGTGCTCCTTTCGATCGAGTGCGTCCAGATCGACGGCATCGCCTGTCACGTCTCCAGCCTCGTGGACATCACGAGCCGCAAGGCCGCCGAGGCGCAAATCCGCTCGGCCGCCCATCACGACGTGCTTACGGGCCTGCCCAATCGCGCGCTGTTCCAGGCCACCCTGGAGACCGCCCTGGCGCGGGCGGAAGCCCAAGCCGCTGCGGTCGGCCTGATCCTTCTCGACCTCGACGCCTTCAAGGAGATCAACGACACCCTCGGGCACGATTCCGGGGACGCCCTGCTCAAGGAGGTCGCCCTGCGCCTCTGCGGCGTGATCGAACCGGACGACCTCGTGGCGCGCCTCGGGGGCGACGAGTTCGTCGTGATCTGCACCGGCCGCGATGCGGCGGGGCGACCCCGCATCCACGACCTCGCGGAGCGCATCCTCGACGTCCTGCACCCGCCGATGCCGATCAGCGGGCGGATCGTGGCGCCGCGCGCGAGCCTCGGCCTCGCCCTCTACCCCGACCATGCCGGGAACTCGGCCGACCTCTTCACCAACGCGGACCTCGCCCTCTACGCCGCCAAGGCCTCGGGGCGGAACCGCGCGACGCTGTTCGTGCCGGCCCTGCGGGCGAACATCGAGGAGCGGGTGGCGATGACTCGCGAGATGCGCGCGGCCCTCGACGGGGGCGGCGGCCTCGAGCCCCACTACCAGCCGAAGATCAACCTGCTCTCGGGGGCGGTGATCGGATTCGAGGCTCTGGCGCGCTGGCACCATCCCGTCCGCGGCCTCCTCGCTCCCGGCGCCTTCTCGGCCGTCTTCGACGATCCCGAGATCGGTGTCGCGGTGGGCGACGTCCTGCGCCGGCGGATCATCGCCGACCTCCTGCACTGGATCAGCCTCGGGCTCGATCCCGGCCGCGTCTTCCTCAACCTCTCGACGGCGCAGTTCGCCCAGGGTGACCTGGCCGGGACCTTCCTCGACGACGTCGATTCGGCCGGCCTGGCACGCAGCCGGATCGGGGTCGAGGTGACGGAGACCGTCCTCCTCGGCAGCCACGGCGACCGGGTCAGCGACGTGCTGGCCGAGCTGCACGGCTCCGGCATCCGGGTCGCCCTGGACGATTTCGGCACCGGCTACGCCTCGCTCACCCACTTGAAGCAGTTCCCGGTGGACGAGATCAAGATCGACCGCAGCTTCATCCGGGACCTGGAGCGCGACGCCAACGACGCCGCCATCGTCACCGCCGTGCTGCAGCTCGGCCGCAGCCTCGCCCTCGACGTCACCGCCGAGGGCGTCGAGACGGCGGAGCAGGCCGCTTTCCTGCGGGACGGAGGCTGCACCAACGTCCAGGGCTATCTCTACGGAAAGCCGATGCCGGCGAGCCGCGTCCCCTGGTTCCTGCGCAACCGCCCGGACCTGCTGGGCGACGCGGAGGCGGAGCCCACCCTGCGGATCGCCTGAAGCGGGCGCGCGGACCACGGACGGTCCGACGCCGCGCGTTCGCCGGTCGCCCGCGGGGGCCGGACTTCACGGCGCATCCCCCGGATGTGCGGCGAACGATCGGCCTTTCACTCCCTTGGCCGGCCCGCTGCGATGCCGCGGAGCCGCCGAAGCGGTCGAGGCCTCAGGCCCCGGATCATGGGAGCCGGTCGCCGCCCGCGCCGAGGGCGACCACCGCGACTCGAAATCGTCCGATGACATCGGTGTCCGGCGTGTCGGAACGGGAATCTCCCCAATAATAACCGCCGAAATGGGTCATAAAGAACTAATTTTGTCCACAAACGGCAGCTTATCCGGTTAGCTAGTCTGATTTGCGGACTTGCTCGATTGATGACACTATCATTTGAGAAGGTGCAGCAGGCCGTGACGACATGCAGGTCGACAATCTCAAGTTTTCTCCAGCCTAGTTTTTAAACCTGATTGAAAGCCATGGGCTCACTGGCACCTGGGGTTGGCAGTTTGCCGACAACCAGCAGGTCTGGTCGTCCGGCCTGTACCATCTCCTGGGCCTCGACCCTCGGACCACGCGGCCGAGCTACGAGCTGCTGGTCGGACTGGTCCTCACGGAGGATCGCGCGAAACTGGCGACCGGGGCCGACCTGATCCAGGGTACTGCCCTCGGCAGCCAGACGGTGCGGTTTCGCCGGCCGGATGGCGCGATGCGGGTCCTGTCGGTGCGAAACGAGATCTATTTCGACCCGGACGGGCGACCGCGCGGGGCCGCGGGCGTCGTCCTGGACGTGACGGACCACGAAAGCCTCCGGCAGGCGCGCTTGGTCGACCAGCGCCGCAGCCGGGTCCTGTTCGGAGACGAGGGCACGCCGAGCCTCTTCGGCGATGCCGCCCTCCCATTCCCCGAAGCGCCGGTCCCGGTGGATTCGGGCGGCGGGGCGGAGGACTGGGCTGGCCTCACTCGCTCGCTTGAGGCGGACGCGCACCCGCCCGGCCCGCCGTTCGACGAGGCTCTCGACGGGGGAATCGACGGGCGTCACCTGCGCGCCGCCCGCGCCCTGCTGGACTGGTCGATGACCGATCTTGCGAAGGCCGCCGGCCTTTCCCTGTCGACGGTGAAGCGCATGGAGGAGCATCTCGACAACACCGCCCAACAGTCCCGGCACAAGGCGGTCGAGACGCTGCGCAAGGCGGGGATCCGGTTCTCGCGTCTGGACGGCGGCGTCATCGGCATCGGGCACCGGGAGGAGGCATCGACCTGACCCGGCGCGGGCACCGGCGGGCCCTTAACATTGCGGGAACTATGTCGACGATTCGCGTGGAACCGTAAGGGACCTGGCGTAACCGAGCCGGTAAGCTTTGCCGCGAGACAGGCAAAGCGATGCAGATCGATCTCCAAACCCTCTGGTACCTGACGATCGGGACGCTGCTGGTGTCGACGTCGCTTCTGCTCTGGGAGCGGCAGGCCCACCCGGCGCGGGCGCAGGGGCTCGCCGTGCTGGCTGCCGGTCTGGTGGCCTTTGTCCTGGGCTGCGTCGTGGCGATGAACCGCGGCCGCGTACCCGTCGCCCTCGGCATGGCAGCGACCAACCTCCTGATGGTGTCGGGCTACCTCCTGGTCCTAAACGCCGCGGCGAGCCTCGACGGGTGGCGGCACCTCCGCGCCTCCCTCGCCGCGCTGGCCGGCCTCGCGGTCCTGTGGGCGCTCGCCGGGACGCAGTTCCCGACCGCGTTCTGGAACCACGTCTCGGCCCTGCCCATCGCGCTGGCCTGCGGCCTGACGGCGTGGATCCTCCTGCGCAGCCGCACGGCCCGGGGATTGCGATCCCGGCCGGTGGCAGTCGCGATCTCGGCCGTCCACGCCGGGTTCTACCTCGGCCGCGCCTTCGTCGCCCCCGTCCTCGTCCAGTGGTACGGCCCGGACATGCTCGTCGTCGTGGCCAAGGCGACGATGGTCGAGGCCGTCCTGTATTCGGTGGCGATGCCGATGTCGTTCCTCGCCCTCGTCCGCGAGGAGGAGAAACAGCACCTCCTGCGCCTGTCGCACACGGACCAGCTCACGGGGCTGGCGAACCGCCACGCCTTCTTCGAGCAGGGGAGCCGGATCCTGCGGGAGCAGCAGGGCCGCCCCGTCGCGCTCCTGGCCTTCGACCTCGACCACTTCAAGGCGATCAACGACCGCTACGGCCATCTGGCGGGCGATGCGATCCTGAGGCTGTTCGCCGAAACCGCCCGCGCGGGCGCGGGCCCCGACGCGCTTCTGGTTCGTCTGGGTGGCGAGGAGTTCGCCGCGCTCCTGCCCGACTGCGACCGGCTTCAGGCCCTGAGCCGCGGCGCCACCATCGCCAGCCGCTTCGCCGCCGCGGCCGCGCGGGCGGAAGGCCCCGGGATTCCGGCGACCGTCAGCATCGGTCTTGCGGCGCCGGATCACGGCGACCTCACCACGATGCTGGCCAGCGCCGATGCGGCCCTGTATCGGGCCAAGGGACTCGGCCGCAACCGCATCGAGGCCGCGGGCCCGCCGACCCTCTCCGCCGCGGCCTAGAGTTTGTCAGGGATCAGCGGAAGCGGGTGATCCCGAAACGACAAACGACGAGACAGAATTTCAGGCCGGGCTCCAGCACCACGCCTCCGGCTCGTGCGCTCCGGGCAGGCGTGTCGGCCGATGCGCAGGAGCGACGGGCACCGCTTCGGGTTCACGACGCGCGTCCCCCCTGCAACCGGCCCACCACGCCGTCAGAGCTGCCGCGTCGCTGCGGATCTTCGGCGGTCGGCCTAAGGCCGCCGAAGGTTACACCTGCGAACAAATAAATAAAGACTTCTGCATGTCTTGCTTTGTATTGCGTACGACGCCGGACGGACACTATACAGCGGCCATGTCCGTCGTTGGTGTTGCCCGGCACGACACAGATGAATGTTGAAAGCCTTGGATTCGCGTCCCAGTATTTGCTGAACCTGATCGAGAGCCAGGGCGCCACCGGGACCTGGGGCTGGCGCTTCGCCGACAACGATCATGTCTGGTCACCGGGCCTGTTCCGCGTGCTGGGCCTCGATCCGCAGAGCACCCGGCCGGGCTACGACCGTCTGCTCGGCCTGCTCCATCCGCAGGACCGGGAGCGGGTGGAGACCGGGCTCGACCTGATCCAAGGCGTGACGTTCGGCCAGAAGACCGTCCGCCTGCTCCGCCCGGACGGCGCGGTCCGCGTGCTGTCGGCCCGGACCGAGATCTATCTGGCGGCGGACGGACGCCCCCGCGGCGCGGCCGGGATCGTGCTCGACGTGACGGATCAGGAGCGGCTGCAGCAGGCGCGCCAGGCCGATTTGCGGCGTCGGCGCGCCCTGTTCCAGCAGGGGCGGGCGTTCCTGTTCTCCAACGATCCGGACTACGCGTTCTCCATGCCCCGGGAGGCCAGCGATCTGACGGGCCTCTCGCTCGCGGACATCTCGGCCGACGGCTTCCTGTGTGTGGTCCATGAAGAGCGCGAGCACTGGCGCGAAGGCAGCATCGAGGGACAGCTTTCGGGGCGGGCGCACGTGACGAGACCCGTCCTGCACCTCGCCGGCGGCGATCGCGGGCCCTTCGAGGTGTTCTCCGTTCCGCTTCGCGACACGGACGGCGTGGTGGTGGAGTGGAGCAACCTGACGCGCCCGATCGGATCGCACAGCCCCCTGGCCAGCGACCCGTTCCGCGAAGGCCTGCAGCAGGCGATCGACAGGCGCCACCTGCGCGCCGCCCGCGCCCTGCTGGACTGGTCGATGACCGACCTCGCCCGGGCCGCCGGCCTCTCGCTCTCCACCGTCAAGCGCATGGAGGAAGACATCGGGGCGATCGCGGAGCGGTCCCGCCACAGGGCCGTGGACGCCCTGCGCCGGTCCGGCATCCGCTTCTCCCTGATGGAGGGCGGGGTCATCGGCGTCGGCCTGACCTGAGCCGTCTCGCCGGCCGAGGGGAGGGGTGCGGCCCGAGCCGGGCCAGGGCCTGCGCGACGTCGGCGTTGGGGGCCTCGACGGTCTCCAGGCCGATCGCGCGGCGCACCGTCCCAGGGGCCGCCCGGCGCGGCGGAGGGGTCGGCCGTCGCGCAGGAGAGGCGGGAACCGCGTCGGGTTCACGACGACCGTCGCTTCCGTCGCCGGCCCGCCACCCTTCGCGCACCGCAATGTTGCGGCGGATCATCAACACCCCGCAAAATATACCTGAGGTTTACAAGGACCCCGCCGCATCTCATACTCTAGGTTTGCTGGGCCTCCATTGCACGCCACGCCACCCTGATACTATACCTTGGAGACGTTCTTATTATTTTTACTCGGCACCTCACGAATGAATTTGGAAAGCCTCGATTTCGCGTCCCCCTATTTTCTGAACCTGATCGAGAGCCAGTGCGTCGCTGGGACCTGGGGCTGGCGCTTCGCCGACAACCACCATGTCTGGTCGACGGGCCTGTTCCGCGTGCTCGGCCTCGACCCGCAGACCACCCGGCCGGGCTACGACCGTCTGCACGGCCTGATCCATCCGCAGGACCGGGAGAGGGTAAAGACCGGCGCCGACCTGATCCGGGGCGTGACGCTCGGCCAGCAGAGCGTCCGCCTGCTCCGCCCGGACGGCGCGATCCGCGTGCTGTTGGCCCGGAGCGAGATCTACCTGGCGCCAGACGGACGTCCCCGCGGGGCGGCCGGGGTCGTGCTCGACGTGACGGATCAGGAGCGGCTGCAGCAGGCCCGCCAGGCCGAGCAGCGGCGCCGGCGAGCCCTGTTCCAGCAGACGCGGACGCTGGCCTTCTCCAGCGATCCGGAGCGCCGATTCACCTTCCCCCAGGAGGCCTTCGAATTGACCGGCCTTTCGCCGGACGAAATCGCAGCCGATGCCTTCCGGACGATCCTGGGCGAGGAGCGGGAGCACTGGCGTGACGTGAGCATCGCAGCCCAGTCAGATGGGCTCGCCCATCGGCTGACGCCGCTGCTCCATATTGCCGGCGGCAATCGTGAGCGCTTCGAGGTGTTCACCGTTCCGCTCCGCGACGCGGCCGGCGTGGTGGTGGACTGGAGCAGCCTGACCCGTCCGCGCGAAGGCCTGGAGCAGGCGATCGACGGGCGCCACCTGCGCGCCGCCCGGGCCCTGCTGGACTGGTCGATGACGGACCTCGCCCGGGCCGCCGGTCTCTCGCTCTCCACCGTCAAGCGCATGGAGGAGAACGTCGCGGCGATCGCGCAGCGCTCCCGCCACAGGGCCGTGGACACCCTGCGCGGCTTCGGCATCCGCTTCTCCCTGATGGAGGGTGGGATCATCGGCGTCGGCCTGCGCTGATCGGGCTTCGCACACCCGGAGCGGTGCCTGGTTCGCCACGTCGGCGCGGCGCTCGCGCAAGGCCCGGATCCCCCATCCCGGAGGGATCGGACGGATCGGATGCGCGCCGGTCCGCCGGCCGAGGGGCGAGCCCGCCCTCGCTGAGCCCGGGGCCTCCACGACATCGGAGGTCAAGTCCCCGACGGCGTCCGGCCGGCCCGCAACGAGCGCCGCACTATCGCGGCGAATTGCCGGCATATCCAGAAACATACCTTAGGTTATCAAGACACGGAGCGGGTGCTGAACTCTAAGTTTTTCATCCCTCGATTTCGCCATATGCCAAGCGGATACTATAAGGACGAGGCGGTTTTTGGTGTTGGGTACCGGCGTCATAAGGATGAATCTGGAAAGTCTCGAATTCGCGTCCCCGTATTTTTTGGACCTCATCGAGAGCCAGGGTGTCACCGGGACCTGGAGTTGGGGCTTCCCCGACAACCATCACGCCTGGTCGCCGGGCCTGTTCCGCGTGCTCGGCCTCGACCCCCAGACCACACGGCCGGGCTACGAGCGTCTCCTCGGCCTGATCCATCCCCAGGACCGGGAGGGGGTGGAGACCCGCGCCGACCTGATCCAGGGCGTGACGCTTGGCCAGAAGACCGTCCGCCTGCTCCGCCCGGACGGCGCGATCCGCGTGCTGTCGGTCCGGTGCGAGATCTATCTCACGCCGGACGGGCGCCCCCGCGGGGCGGCCGGGGTCGTGCTCGACGTAACGGATCAGGAGCGGCTGCAGCAGGCACGCATGGCCGAGCAGCGGCGCCGGCGGGCCCTGTTCAACGAAAGGCGGACCCTGTTCTTCTTCAGTGATCTGGCTATCGGTCTCGATTTCACACAGGAATTCTGCGACCTGACGGGCCTCTCGGCTTCTGAGATCGCGACAGATGCTTTCCAGACGATCACGCATGAGGAGCGTGAGCACTGGCGTGCCCATGGCGGCGAAGCGTTCAGTGCGGGCCTCGCCTACCGAGCGACACCTCTCCTGCGCATCATGCGCCACGGACGGGAGCGTTTCGAGAGTTTCGTCGTCCCCATCCGAAGTTCGGGCGGGGAGATCCGGGAATGGGCCGGCATCACCCGGCCGATGGGCTCGATGACGTCGCCGGTCAGCGACCAGTTTCGCGAAGGCCTGGAGCAGGCGATCGACGGGCGCCACCTGCGCGCCGCCCGGGCCCTGCTGGACTGGTCGATGACGGACCTCGCCCGGGCCGCCGGTCTTTAGCACCGCCGCCTCCCGGGTCAGGGCGCCGAAATGCTCGCCCATCGGCTGACGCCGCTGCTCCATATTGCCGGCGGCAATCGTGAGCGCTTCGAGGTGTTCACCGTTCCGCTCCGCGACGCGGCCGGCGTGGTGGTGGACTGGAGCAGCCTGACCCGTCCGATCGGATCACACACCCCTTTGGCCAGCGACCAGTTTCGCGAAGGCCTGGAGCAGGCGATCGACGGGCGCCACCTGCGCGCCGCCCGGGCCCTGCTGGACTGGTCGATGACGGACCTCGCCCGGGCCGCCGGTCTTTCGCTCTCGACCGTTAAGCGCATGGAGGAGAACGTCGGGGCGATCGCGCAGCGCTCCCGCCACAGGGCCGTGGACGCCCTGCGCCGGTCCGGCATCCGCTTCTCCCTGATGGAAAGCGGAGTCATCGGCGTCGGCTTGACCTGAGCCGTCCCGTCGGGCGCGCAGCCCTCAGCCGATCTGCGCCAGGGCCTGATCGACGTCGGCGATGAGGTCATCGACGCTCTCCAGGCCGATGGAGAGGCGCACTGTCTCGGGGCCGACCTTGGCGGCCGCCTTGTCGGCGGGGCTGAGCTGGCGGTGGGTGGTGGTCGCCGGGTGGATCGCCAGGGACTTGATCTCGCCGATGTTTACGAGGTGCGAGATCAGCTTGAGGCCCATGATGAACTGGACCGCCGCCGGCTCGCCGCCCTTCAGCGCCACGGTGAAGATCGAGCCCGGCCCCTGCGGCACGTAGCGGGCGGCCATCGCTTCGCCCTCCTGGCCGGGGAGGGCGGGATAGCTGACCCAGGCCACCGCCGGGTGGTCCTTCAGGAAGGCCGCCACCGCCTTCGCGTTCGAACAGTGCCGCTCCATCCGCAGGGGCAGGGTCTCGACGCCGGTGAGCGTCAGGAAGGCGTTCATGGGCGACAGGCCGGGGCCGAGCTCGCGCATGCCGAAGACGCGGCAGGCCGAGGCGAAGGCGAAGTCCGGGAAGCGCTCGGTGAGCACGAGGCCGTCATAGTCGGCCCAGGGCTCGCTCATCAGGTTGTAGCGGCCGGGGATCGCCGCCCAGTCGAAGCGCCCGGCGTCGCAGATCACGCCGCCGATGGTCTGGCCTGAGCCGCCGAGGAACTTCGAGGTCGAATGGATGACGATGTCGGCCCCGTGCTCGATCGGCCGGATCAGGGCCGGGGAGGCGAGGGTGTTGTCGACCACGAGCGGCAGGCCGTGGCGGCGCGCCACCGCGGCGATGCCGGCGAGATCCATCACGGTGGCGCAGGGGTTGACGATCGACTCGCAGATGATCGCCCGGGTCTCCGGGGTGATCGCGGCCTCGAAATCGGCCGGGGTCAGGCCCTTGGTGAACTGGGGCTTGAGGTCGTAGCGCCCGTCGAGGCGGTTCATCAGTCCCAGCGAGCCGCCGAAGAGGCGCGAGGAGGCGACGTAGGCCTCGCCGCTTTTCATCAGGGTCATGAGCACCATCAGCACGGCCGACTGGCCCGAGGCCACCGCCACGGCGGCCTTGGCGCCTTCCAGCGCGGCGACGCGGCGCTCCAGGGCGGCCACCGTCGGGTTGGAGCCGCGCGAGTAGGAGAACCCGGTGCGGCGCATGGCGAAGATGTCCGCCGCCTGCTGGGTGTCCTCGAAGACGAAGCCGTTGGTGAAGTAGATCGGCTGGGCCCGGGCGCCGGTGGCCGGGTCGGGGGCGGCGCCGGCATGGATCGCCTGGGTGGCGAAGCGATGGGTCTGGGTCTCGGTGGCCATCGGGGCCTCCCGTCTGTGAAGAGGTCGCGGTGAGCGGTCAGGCGGCGCGGTGGGTGAAGGCGCGCAGGGTCCGGACCAGGGTCGAGGGCTCGTAGGGCTTCGGAATGAAGCGCGCCCCGTCGGGCATGTCGTGCGGGCCGGGGGTGCCCATGCCGGAGACGACGAGGACGGGGATGGAGGGCCAGCGATGCGCCACGAGGCGGGCCAGGGCGAAGCCGTCCATGGAGCCGCGCGGCATGTCCACGTCGGTCATCAGTACGTCGACGTCGCCGCGGCTCTCCAGCACCGAGAGGGCGTTGTCGGCGTGGCTCGCCTCCAGAACCTCGAAGCCGGCATCCGCGAGCGTGTCGGCGGCTTCCATGAGAAGCAGCCCGTCGTCTTCGACGAGGAGAACGACAGGCAGATCCGTCGGATCTTGCGTCTCTGTCGAGGCTTGCCTCTCTGGCGGGTTCTGCGTCATCGGCGGCCGGACGATCTCGCGACAGGGGTGAGACGGGGGCCTAGGCCCCGCCAAGGGTGTCGTCAACAACGGCCGGTGTCGCGCATCCGTTTCACCGGAGCGGTGACGCGGCACCCGGGCAACCCCGGGGCGAAGGCGATCGCCAGCCCCACGAGGGTCGCCAGGATGGCCAGGAACGCCGCCGCGTCGCTGATCTGTTCCACGAATGCCCAGTCCATCGAAGCCAAGGCCGACATCGCCACCTCCGGTGATCGCGCCGCGAGCCTCGGCCCAACATGGTAAAGAGACCGTTAACACCGCCCCGCTCAGGCGTTCAGCGCGGCGTCGAGATCGGCGATCAGATCCTGTGGATCCTCGAGGCCGACCGAGAGCCGCACCACCTCCGGCCCAGCCCCGGCGGCGATCCGCTGCGGGTCGGTGAGCTGGCGGTGGGTGGTGGAGGCGGGGTGGATGATGAGCGAGCGGGTGTCGCCGATATTGGCCAGATGGGAGAACAGGGTCAGGCCGGAGACGAGCTTGACGCCGGCCTCGTAGCCGCCCCTCAGGCCGAGGGTGAAGACCGCCCCGGCCCCGTGCGGCGTGTAGCGCCGGGCGAGCGCGTGGTAGCGGTCGGTCTCCAGGCCCGGATAGCTGACCCAGGACACCGCCGGATGGCCCTGCAGGAAGGTCGCCACGGCGAGCGCGTTGTCGCAATGGCGCTGCATGCGCAGAGGAAGGGTCTCGATGCCCGAGAGGAGCAGGAAGGCGTTGAAGGGCGAGAGCGCCGGCCCGAGGTCGCGCAGGCCCAGCACCCGCACCGCGATGGCGAAGGCGAAGTTGCCGAAGGTCTCGGCCAGCACCTTGCCGGCATATTCCG
Organism: Methylobacterium sp. Leaf94; assembly: GCF_001426045.1. NCBI lineage: Bacteria > Pseudomonadati > Pseudomonadota > Alphaproteobacteria > Hyphomicrobiales > Methylobacteriaceae > Methylobacterium > Methylobacterium sp. Leaf94. The sequence goes on along the minus strand of NZ_LMRM01000064.1, from coordinate 90,941 downwards.
GGCGCGGGGCCGACAGCATGGGGAAGCGCGCGTCGCCCACCCACGGGAAGGTGCCGCCGTCGACTACGAGGCCGCCGATGGAATTGCCGTGGCCGCCCAGGAACTTCGTCGCCGAGTGCACGACGATGTCGGCCCCGTGCTCGAAGGGGCGGATCAGGTAGGGGCTCGCCATCGTGTTGTCGACGATGAGCGGGATGTTGTGGCGCTTGGCGATCTCCGAGAGCGCCGCGATGTCGGTGATGACCCCGCCCGGATTGGCGATCGACTCGCAGAAGATCGCCTTGGTGCGCGGCGTGATCGCGCGCTCGAAGGAGGACGGGTCGTCGGTCTCGGCCCAGACCACGTTCCAGCCGAAGTTCTTGTAGGAGTGGTTGAACTGGTTGATCGAGCCGCCGTAGAGCCGGTCGGCGGCGATGAACTCGTCGCCCGGCTGCATCAGCGCGTGCATCACCAGGAACTCGGCGGCGTGGCCCGAGGCCACCGCCACGGCGGCGGTGCCGCCCTCCAGGGCCGCAACGCGCTCCTCCAGCACCGCGTTGGTGGGGTTGGTGATGCGCGAGTAGATGTTGCCGAAGGCCTCGAGCCCGAACAGCGAGGCGGCGTGCTCGGCATCGTCGAAGACGAACGAGGCGGTCTGGTAGATCGGCGTGGCGCGGGCCCCCGTGGTCGGGTCGGGCAGGGCACCGGCATGGATGGCCCGCGTGTTGAAGCCGGGCAGACGATCGGTCATCGCAAAAACCTCCCGGGCCCGCCGGCCCGCACACGCCCACCCTCTACGCCTCGGCCGCGACCGACGGAAGGGGGCGTCATCCGCTGAAACGAACGCTGGTTCTTTATGCCGGACGGGGAAGGGGGTCAAGGCACGCGATGACCCTCCCCCCTCCGCGGGGGAGGGTGGTCGCGGAGCGACCGGGAGAGGGGGCACCCTCTCCGACCGGGGCGCACCCTCATCCCACCCGCTTCACGGGCCACCTTCTCCCGCAGAGGAGAGAAGGCGATGCGCGCCAACGCTCCGCCCAACCCCGAACCAGCGCTATCCTGCCGGTCGCGCCTGCGCTAAGGCCCCGGCCATGAGCCAGACAGCCCTTCGCCCCGCCGCGACCCGCCCGACGACACCCGCCGAGGCCGTGCCGGCCGCGCGCATCCTCATCGCCAGCTTCGTCGGCACCGCGATCGAGTTCTACGACTTCTACGTCTACGCCACCGCGGCCGCCCTGGTGATCGGGCCGATCTTCTTTCCGCCCGGCGATCCGGCGGTGCAGACCCTGGCCGCCTTCGCCACCTTCTCCATCGCCTTCATCGCCCGGCCCCTGGGCGCCGCGTTCTTCGGCCATTTCGGCGACCGGGTCGGGCGCAAGGCCACCCTCGTGGCCTCCCTGATGATCATGGGCCTGTCGACGGTGCTGATCGGCTGCCTGCCCTCCTATGCCACCGCCGGCTGGTGGGCGCCGCTCGCCCTCTGCGTCCTGCGCTTCGGCCAGGGCGTGGGCTTCGGCGGCGAATGGGGCGGGGCGGCCCTGCTGGCGGTGGAGAACGCGCCCCCGGGCCGGCGCGCCCTCTACGGCATCTTCCCGCAGCTCGGGGCGCCCGTGGGCTTCATCACCGCCAATCTCGGCTTCCTCGGCCTTGCCCTGGCGCTGAGCCCCGCCGACTTCCAGGCCTGGGGCTGGCGCATCCCGTTCCTGGCGAGCGCCGTCCTCGTGGGCGTCGGGCTCTATGTCCGCCTCAAGCTCACCGAGACCCCGGTCTTCAAGGCCGCCCTGGAAAAAGCCGCTCCGGAAAAGGTGCCGCTGGCGGTGATCTTCACGAAGTACATTCGGGCGACCCTGCTCGGCACATTCGCGATGGTGGCCTGCTACGCGGTGTTCTACCTCTCCACCGTCTTCGCCCTCAGCTACGGCGTCTCGACGCTGGGCTTCACCCGGCCGACCTTCCTGCTCTTCGAATGCGTGGCCGTGCTGTTCATGGGCCTCGGCATCCCCCTCTCGGGCTGGGCCGCCGACCGGTACGGCCGCCGCCCCGTCCTCCTCTCCGGCCTCGTCTTCACCGCCAGCCTCGGCCTGCTGATGGGCCCGATGCTCGGCAGCGGCCAGGGCGGCCTCGTCCTCGGCTTCCTGTGCCTCGGCCTTTTCGCCATGGGCTGGCTCTTCGGCCCCATGGGGGCGCTGCTGCCCGAACTCTTCCCGACCCGCGTGCGCTACACCGGGGCGAGCGTGACCTACAACCTTGCGGGCATCCTGGGGGCCTCCGCCGCGCCGTACCTGGCGCAGCGGCTGAGCGAGTGGGGTGGTGTGGGCTGGGTGGGGCTTTATCTGGCCGTGGCGGCTGGGATTAGTTTTGGGGCTGTGGCTTTGATGCGGGAGACGCGGCAGGATAGCGTCTTATAGATATAAAAAAACAATAACTAAATTTATATACAAGATATAACGTATATATTAGGATTTAATGTAAGAATTATTGGATTTTTACATAGTACTATTTCTAACTTAAAGACAATACGATTGCTTTAAGCCGGCGTACTTGCCATCGCGATGTATGAACACCCAGTCTTTCATTTATTTTGATGTTTTATTCGCCTATCCCCAATAGAAATTTTTAGCTAGAAATCTCTTTCAGACTCCGTTCTTCACGAGCATTGCACATAATTGCCCCAGGCAAAATTCGCCCATGAGTATCTCAGACGCATTCAAGACATTTTTAGATAATATAAAGGTTGATAATGCAGATACTATTTCAAATCGTTATGACGAAATCACTTACGCCTTAAATCTGGAGTTTCGAAACACTGACTCGAAGACAGCAGACAGCCTTCGTGTCGGCTCATATGGACGTTACACCGCGATCAAAGGCATATCCGATTTGGATATGCTATACATCGTACCGTCGAGTTGCTGGGCTACTTATGAAAACAATGGTCAAGGAGATCTACTAACGAAGGTCTGTAGAACTATAGGATCGCGCTACCCACGCACAACGGTCAAGGTAGACCGTCTCGTAGTCCAAGTACTTTATGCAGATTTTCAAGTCGAAGTTCAACCTGTATTTGAGATGCCTGACGGGTCCTTCAAGTATCCCGATACCTATAATGGTGGAAGCTGGAAAATTACGAAGCCGCGCGATGAAATCGCGGCCATGAAACAATTCGGCGCGGAAAAAAACGAAAACCTAAGACGCCTCTGCAAAATTGCTCGCGCTTGGAAAAATAAGCATGGCGTAGCAATGGGAGGCCTGTTGATCGACACTCTCTGCTACAACTTTCTCAGTCAAAACTCTGATTATGACGACAAGAGCTTCCTATATTATGATTGGATGAGCCGAGATTTCTTCAAATATTTGTCCGAGCAAAATAAACAAGATTACTATGCTGAACTCGGAAGTAGACAGCGAGTACGCGTAAAGAAGGACTTTAGAAGCAAAGCAAGCAAGGCGTATGAATTATGCCTTAAAGCTATCGAGGCTGAAGGAGAAATCTATAGAAACGAACGTTGGCGTAGAGTCTATGGGCGTGGATTTCCGCCACGCCCAGACAAGGTGGTAAAGGAGAATGTAGTTGCAATGGACGCCTATGAGGCGCCGAACACTGAACAATTTATTGACGATCTTTTTCCAGTTGACGTGCGGTATGACATTGAGTTGGAGTGTGAAGTCACACAACGGGGATTTAGACCGTCACTGCTTCGCACACTACTTGCGAACGTGAGACATCTCCGTATTGACAAAAGCCTACGTTTCCACATCGCCGCCAGTTCTGTTCCGGAACCTTACGATCTTTATTGGAAGGTAATGAACCGTGGGCCACTCGCAGTAAGAAGAAAGGCGATACGAGGTCAAATTATCCGGGACGGCGGACATCGCGAACGTAAAGAATCCACAGACTTCAAAGGCGACCACATTGTAGAATGCTACGCGGTAAAGAATGGCGTTGTCGTCGCAACAGACCGAATCGATGTACCAATTAGCAATACGAGGGAATAAGGTGGACCAAATTGGCCTACTCAAATCGATCGCGACGACTGGATACAATGTGGGTTTCGGCGCGAAGAAGCATTTTGCTACTTATGACATCGTCGAAAAGGCGCCAGGCTGGATAGGATTCATTTCGAGCGCCGTAGGCGTTTTAGCGTTGATACACGATCCTCTATCCGCGAAACTACCTTCTGCTATATTGATAATACTTGGGATATGCACCTTTTACATCAATCCATATAAATCAGAAGATTATGAGATTGAGGGTCGAAAGCTCCTAAAAATATACGCAGAACTAAGAGACTTGTATTATGATGTAAAACCTGGCGCAGATTTCGATAAGAGCCAGGAAAAACTAAAAAATCTTGAAAATATTTTCTATCAAACCGGCATTAGCCGACAGATATTATTCAGCGATTGGTTTGCTCATTACAAATTTTTCGAGCAGCAGCAGATTAGTTGGATAGACGACGAGCTGAAATTTACGTGGAAAGATAAATTCCCATTCTCTCTTCGTGTATTCTCAACATTTTCTGTAATCGCTTTGGTATTACTCGCCATAAAAACTGTCTGATTTTGATTTTTAACACATGCAATTCCAGTTAACGATTATTTTGACCAAATAAATATTTGCTAATACTGTTCTTACATCACGGTTTTCAACGCCGCCTAGCTTAACTCAATTTCACCGAAATATCTCAATCTTCGGGCACCGATCCATCACCACAACACACCCCGCCGCCTCAGCCCGCGAGGCGGCGGCATCATCCCGCACCCCGATCTGCATCCAGATGAAGCGCGGCGGCTGGGGGAGGGCCAGCGCCTCGTCCACCACGCCGCCGGCGGCGTCGGAGCTGCGAAAGATCTCGACCATGTCGACGGGCTCGGGCAGGTCGGCGAGGCGGGCGATCACGGGCTGGCCCTGGAGCACCTGCCCACTGAGCCTAGGATTGACCGGGATGACGCGGTAGCCGCGCTCCAGCAGGAAGGCCATGACGTGGTGGCTCGGCCGGGCCGGGTTGGCCGAGGCGCCGACCAGGGCGATGGTCCGGGTCTCGGCGAGGACCCGGCGGATCAGGGCGGGGTCGTAGGCATCGTGGGACTGGGGCATCCCCGATCTTGTCGGGCAAGCGAGGGCGTGCTGCAAGGCTTCGCGGAGTCTCGCTTAAGACGCGCGAAGCGTTGTCCAGTCGTCGCGCGGGGAACCCGCGTCTTCGGGCCGGGCGCCGCCCGATGAACCGGAGTGTCCGTCCATGTCCGAGACCCTGCCTCAGGCCCTGTCGCTGGAAGAGACCGTGGCCTTCCTCGAATCGGCCTTCCCGCAGATGGAGGCCGGGGGCCGGACCTATCACCTCGTGGAGGTCGGCCCCGGCCTCGCCCGGATGCGGATGGACCACCACGACCGTCACCTGCGCCCCGGCGGCACGGTCTCCGGCCCCTCCATGATGGCGCTGGCCGACTACGCCCTCTACGCGGCGATCCTGGCCAGCCTCGGCCCCGTGGCGCTCGCCGTCACCACCAGCCTCAGCTTCAATTTTTTGCGCAAGCCCGGGCCCACCGGGCTCCTCGGCACCGCCCGCCTGCTCAAGCTCGGCCGCCGCCTCGCCGTCGGCGAAGTCCACATCACCGGCCCGGACGGCGGCCCGCTCGTCTGCCACGCCACCGGCACCTACGCGATTCCGCCGGGGGCCTGAGTGCGACGCGCGACGGGGTCGACGCCGAGCCCGAACCCCCGCGACCTCGACACGACCCGCGCGGTATACGCAGGCGTTTTCCAACCGGTGGACCGCCGGACCGCTTCGCCCCGCGGGTTCGCTGTGGCCCGGTTCGCGCGTAGCTGGTAGAGATCCGGCGCTGACCAGGGGAGACGACGATTTCCGACGATGTATGGGTGACCGGCCTGGGCCTCCTCGCCGTCTTTGCCCTCGTGCTCGCCAACGGATTCTTCGTGGCCGCCGAATTCGCCCTCGTCTCCGTCCGCAAGAGCCGGGTCGCCGAACTGGTTTCCGAGCGACGGACCAACGCCCGATCGCTCCAGCGCGCCACCGATCAGCTCGACGCCTACCTGGCCGCGACCCAGCTCGGCATCACGATCTCCTCCCTGGCCCTCGGCTGGGTCGGCGAACCGGCGCTGGCGCATATCATCGTGCCGGCATTGAGCTTTTTGCCGGAGCCCGTCGGCACCACGGCCGCCCACACCATCGCGGTGGTCATCTCCTTCGTCATCATCACGGCGATGCACATCGTGCTGGGCGAGCTCGCCCCGAAGAGCCTCGCGCTCCAGCGCAGCGAGCGCACGGCCCTCGCAGTGGTGCGGCCCCTGGGGGTCTTCCTCTTCGTCTTTCGCCCGGCAATCCTCTTCCTGAACGGCCTCGGCAACGGCGTCGTCCGGATGTTCGGCCTGCAGACGGGCCACGGCGAGGGCTCGCTGCACTCCACCGCCGAACTGAACCTCCTGGTCCAGGCGAGCCAGGAGGCCGGCCTGATCCGCGAGGCGCAGCAGGAGGCGGTGCAGCGCATCTTCTCCATCGGCGAGCGCCGCGTGCGCGATATTATGACCCCGCGCCACGAGGTCGAATGGGTCGATGCCGACGAGGAGCCGGAGGCCATCCTGACCTCCGTGCGTGCCTGCGACCACGCCCAATTGGTGGTGAGCCGCAGCGAAGTCGACGAGATCGTCGGCGTCGTGCGCAAGCAGGACCTGCTCAACCAGCTGCTCGACGGCAAGCCCGTCAACGTCCTGGCCGTGACCCAGCCCCCGATCGTCGTGCACGAGAGCATGTCGATCCTCGCCGTGCTGGAGACCTTCCAGGCCAAGCCCGTGCGGATGGCGGTGGTGGTCGACGAGTACGGCAGCCTGGAAGGAATCGTGACGCAGACCGATCTCCTGGAGGCGATCGCCGGAAACATCCCCGAAGTCGGCGACGAGCCGAACGTCGTCGAGCGCGAGGACGGCTCGCTCCTCATCGACGGCATGATGCCGGCCTCGCAGGCCTTCGACCGCCTCGCCTTCGCCGAGCATCCGGATTCCGACGACTTCACCACGCTCGCCGGCTTCGTGATCTTCCGCCTCGGCCGGATCCCGGGCACCGGCGACCACTTCGAGTCGCATGGCTGGCGCTTTGAGGTCGTCGACATGGACGGCCGCCGCATCGACAAGGTTTTGGCGACGCCCCTGTCCTGAGGGCCCAGCGGGTTGGGGGGACGGCTGCGCACGATCGACGGCAAGCCGCGCCCTTGGCGGATCGCGTTGGCGCCCACGGGGGCCGGGAGGCTGCGCCGAATGCGGTTTCCAGGGCGCCTTCGAGGACCTCGCCGCTCGCAGGGGCGACGGGCATGCGCGCGTTCGGGATCATAAGACGACGCAGGAATGGCGAGTCGTTCCCCTCACGCACCACGCGAAATGGAAGGCGAGGGCGTCTTGCAAGCACCGGATCTGGAGGTCTTCCGGGGGACCAACCGATGACCCACGGCTTGCGGGGTTCAACCGGCTCCCCGGACCTCCGCGAGGGCACCAGCCGGGCAATCACGGCGCTTCTGCCGAGCCCATGGCACGTACTGCACCCCGCTCCTCCTCGGAAAAGCCGACGCTCGAAGGCGCCGGCGAGAGCGCTCTACTGCGGCTCGATCAAAGGGCAGCGGACGCGTTGACCGGTGCAGGGCGGGGGCCTCATGGCAAACGCCGAACCGGAGCTGCAGCGGTTACAGGATTGCACAGCAAAGGCGTCTCGCTAACGCGCACGCGCTCGACCGATATGAAGCGAAGGGTGCAAGCCCGCAGACGTACTCCTCCAACACTCCGGATGGGACGAGTTGCGAGGCGAGCGCTGGCTCGAGACATCGGCGCGTCACGCAAGCAGGCGGACCGGATAACAACACGAGCGGCGCGGACCGGGCGGAAACCCGATCAGCGCCCCATCGCCGGTGCAGACCATGTCGAAAACGGTCTGCACGCACCTTGGCGCGTGCAGACCTGATCCAAACTCAGGCGTCGACTTTCTTGCGCGGGCCGCGACGCTTCTTTTCGGCTTGCGGAGCCTCGGCTGCCTCCTCGTCGGGCGGCGGAGCGGACACGGTCTCCTCCGGCGCGCTCTTGGCTACACCTTTCCGGCGCTGTTGACCGAGGCCGAGGGCTCGGGCCAACTCGGAACGCTGCTCCGAGTAACTTGCCGAGGTCATCGGATAGTCGGGCGCGAGGCCCCACTTGGCCCGATACTGCTCAGGCGTCAGGCCACGCAGGGTGAGGTGGCGACGCAGCGTCTTGTACTGCTTTCCGTCCTCGAAGCTGATCAGATAGTCCGCCGTGATCGAGCGGCGGATCTCCTGGGGAGTCGCCTTCGGCGGACCCGCCTCGGCTGCCGGCGTGCCACTGGCGGTTACGCCACGGATCGCCTCATGCACATCACTGAGCAGCTTAGGAAGCTCCGCGCTCTGTACATGATTATTGCTGACGTAGGCCGAGACGATGTCGGCGGCCAGGGTGATGAGTCGAGCTGCGTCGTTGTCTGTTTCGGTCATGTTTCGTAGCCAATCTGCATAAGAGCCGATGTTGTCTTGAAGCGTAGGCTCAGATCTCTTTGCAAGCAAGATGTTACATCACAGAATGGGCGATTTTTCATCCTGTCCGTGTGGATCATTTATCAATTTTTCGCGTATCGCCTGCACACTTTGCAGCAGTCGCGTTCCAGTTGCCCAACAAGACCATCACGGATCGAGCAGGAGCGGAGATCTACGCATGATCCGAGAGACGATGCTGGAACAAACCATTCCGTCAGCGCAACAGGATCGGGCTTTGACCGAATCCGTCCATCAAAGAACGCTCGGCATTGTTGACGCGTTCGCAAACGGCGGTTTCACCCTACGCGGACAGACGGAAATCCGCGCCTCATCGAGAGCATCGACTGCTGTTCCGACGGTCTCCCACAAGATTCGGACCGACCATCGGACATAACGTTGCGTTCGATAGAACACTTTTACGGTGTTCGCAATGAATGGAGGAGAGTTCGTACAGCATCAGCCAGAAATGCTTGGGGAAGGCCGTGCCGGCATCTGACCAGAGATCGTCGGTGAGGAAGGTGGGTCGCCATTTTCTGGTTTGCCCATAGTTCTTCTTCACGAACGCCGCAGCGATCTCGCGTGGATGAGAACCTGTCTGTGATCAGGGTAAAGTGTTGTCGATCGAGGCTTTGGTACAGCGTCGGCCCGCGCAGCACAGCTACGGCGTTCGGCACGCGAATCCGGTGTCGACGCGGCACACGCATCCCGTGTCGGGTACGACCTTCTCGACGTGTACCATCCCTACCCGAGAGAGCGCCCCCAGCCAACGGGGCAGGGGTGCGCTCCGAGGCGTTCAGTCGAGCCCAAGCATCAGGGTGATGTTCTGTACGGCTGCCCCCGATGCCCCCTTACCGAGATTGTCGAGGCGAGCAACGAGGACGGCTTGTCCATAGGCGTCTTTGCCGAAGACCCGCAATTCGAGCCGGTCGGTGTCGTTCAGGGCTTCCGGCTCGATCCGCTCATCTTCGTCGGCGGGGATCACCCGGACGAGATCCCGCCCCGCGTAATAGGCACGAAGGGCGGTCTCCAGATCCGTGACATTCGGTGAGCCCGGCAGGGTATCGAGGTGCAGCGGCACGCTCACCAGCATGCCCTGCCGAAAGTTCCCCACCGACGGGATGAAGATCGGCCGCCGCGTCAAACCGGAATAAGCCTGGGTCTCGGGCAGATGCTTGTGGCCGAGACCCAGGCCGTACAGCAGGAAGGGCTCCCCCTGTCCCGCCTCGTAGGTCTCGATCATCGCCTTGCCGCCACCACTGTAGCCGCTGACCGCGTTGATGCTAATCGGGTAATTCGCGGGGATCAGACCGGCTTCCACCAGGGGGCGGAGCAGAGCGATCGCGCCGGTCGGGTAGCAGCCGGGATTGGCCACGCGGCGGGCTTCCCGGATCGCCTGCACCTGGAGGGGGTCGAGTTCGGCGAAGCCATAGACCCAGGCCGGATCGACCCGATGGGCCGTGCTGGCGTCGAGAATGCGGGGCCCGCCGCCCGGCAACGTGTCGGCCAGGGCAACGGTCTCCTTCGCGGCGGCATCGGGGAGGCACAGCACAACGAGGTCGACCGCCTGCAGAAGGTCGCGCTTCACCGCGATGTCCTTGCGGCTTTCGTGCGGAATGCTCTTCAGGGCGATGCGGCCGTCGCGCTCGAGGCGCTCGCGAATTCCGAGACCGGTGGTCCCTGCCTCGCCGTCGATGAAGACCGTGGGCTTCCGCCCGACACCGTTCTCGCTCATGGACACCTGATATCCTTTTCGTCGAGTCGACGAAGACGCATCCTGCATCGACCCGTATGCGCCACGTGGCCGGGACGCTTCGTCAAGTCAATGTCTTCGCGACACTCGAAGAAGGGCGGATGACGGGCGATCAAGCCTGTGTATCGTTTCCCCTTGCCTGGAACGGCGCCGTCGACTGGCCTGTTATGGGCCAAAGGAACCACCAATCGAGGAACAGCGAATGTCGGCCAGCGCGGAGAAGAGTGATCCCAAGCTCTGGGAGAAGGTGAAGAACGAGGTCACGGCATCCGACAAGGGCGGAAAACCCGGACAATGGTCGGCACGCAAGGCGCAGGCTGCGACCAAGGCCTACATGGATGCCGGCGGCGGCTACAAGGGTAAGAAGTCGGACGACAACCACTTGAAGCAGTGGACCGAGGAAGAGTGGGACACCAAGTCCGGCAAGAAAAGCGGCGAGACGGGGGAGCGCTACCTGCCCAAGAAGGCGCGCGATTCGGTGTCCAAGTCCGAATACGACCGGTCGTCGAAGAAGAAGCGTGCCGATTCGGCCAAGGGGAAGCAGTTCTCGAAGCAGCCCTCCGACGTCGCGAAGAAGACCGCCGCAGCGCGTAAATCCCAATCCGGTAAGACCAAGGCGGACCTCATGAAGGCGGCACGGGAAAAGGACATTCCGGGACGCTCGAAGATGTCGAAGAGCGAACTCGAGCGCGCCCTTCACGCCTGATCCATCAGGCGATCAGCGTTCCCCAGGACGGTTGCCAAACGTTCTGCGGGTCGATCACAACGATCTCACGATCGCTCTCGTTCGCGACATGGACGGCGATGCCGAAGGCTTGGGCGACCGGAAGCGTGCCGGTGGTGCTGAAGAGGCGGCCGTCGGCGAGCTTCACTTCCCCCGTCGTCGCGCCGTCCACCTGTGCGAGACAGAGGGTCACTGCGGAGGCGTCAGGCTCGGTCACGCGTCGGAAGGGCTTGGCCATGGGGACTCGTCTTTCTGAGGCTCAAAAAGGAAAGGGCGGCCGAAGCCGCCCTGACCAGACACATCTCGAAGGAAGCGCTTAGCGCTTCGAGAACTGGAAGCTGCGGCGGGCCTTCTTGCGGCCGTACTTCTTGCGCTCGACCACGCGGCTGTCGCGGGTGAGGAAGCCCTCACGCTTCAGCGGCGAACGCAGCTCCGGCTCGTAGTACGTCAGCGCCTTCGAGAGGCCGTGGCGCACGGCGCCGGCCTGGCCCGACAGACCGCCGCCATGCACCGAGACGGTGATGTCGTACTGGTCGACGCGGTTCGCGATCTGCAGGGGCTGGCGCAGGATCATGCGCAGCACCGGACGGGCGAAGTAGGTCTCGACGGCGCGGCCGTTGACGACGACCTTGCCAGTGCCCGGCTTGATCCAGACGCGGGCGACCGCGTCCTTGCGCTTGCCGGTGGCGTAGGCGCGGCCCTGGGCGTCGAGCTTCTGAACGTGGACCGGGGCGGCGTTCTCCGGCGACTCGACGTTCGCGCGGTTCAGGTCGGAGAGGGACTGAAGGGTCGCCATGATCAAGCGCTCACGTTCTTGCGGTTGAGGCTGCCGACGTCGAGCGCCTGCGGCTGCTGGGCGGTGTGGGGATGCTCGGAGCCTTTGTAGACCCGGAGGTTGCCCATGATCTGACGGAAGAGCGGGCCGCGCGGGAGCATGCGCTCGACGGCCTTTTCCACGACGCGCTCGGGGAAGCGCCCGTCGAGGATGAACTTGGCCGTGCGCTCCTTGATGCCGCCCGGGTAGCCGGTGTGGTGGTAGTACACCTTCTGCTCGCGCTTGCGGCCGGTGAACTTCACCTTCTCGGCGTTGATGACGATGACGTTGTCGCCGCAATCGACGTGGGGCGTGTACGCGGGCTTATGTTTGCCGCGCAGGCGCATGGCGACGATGGAGGCGAGCCGGCCAACGACCAAGCCCTCTGCATCGACGATGATCCACTTCTTGTCGACGTCGGCGGGCTTCAGAGAAAAGGTCTTCATCCCGTGGCGTTCCGTATGGTGTCTGAACAAAACGATGCGCCGTCGCGTGCGGGACGCGACGGCGTTGGCGGCTGCATTAGGCCCCCAACTGCGTTTCGTCAAGACGGACAGGCTCTCTTCCACGCCAGTGAAACGCCGAAAGGTGCGATCTTTCAAGCCTTTCGAGCGCGAGGTATCTGGGTACCGCATGACGATCCGCTGATCGCGGGGATCTCGTCTCGTGCTCCTCAAGGCCTCACGGAAGGCCCTTGAGCGAGCGATTCGTCGTCAGGAAGACGCGGCGTCTGTCACGCGAACGCACCCTGCACGCACAGACGAGCGAACGTGCAGGGCAACCGACTCGGCCGGGTAATTTGCGAGATCAGCGGTCCGCCTTGTCCCCGGCCAGGGTCAGTTCGATGTAGCGCAGGGTGGTCGGACGCACGAGGTCGCGTACCTTGCGCGCCATCGCCTCTTCTTCCCGCAGGGATTGCTGGAATCCCGTAAGCGCCGTCTGCTCTCCGGCGGCCTCCGCAATGGCGAGGAGCGACTCGTAGGCCGCGATCTCGAAGTTCTCGAAGGCATGGTTCGCGAAAGCGTTCTTCAGGATCTCGTCCTGGGCGGGCATATGCCCGAGCGCCATCATGTTTCCGACGAAGCCGAGCACACCCTCCTTGAGGCTCGAGGGACTTTCGGAAAGGCTGTGCAGGGCTTCCTCCAGGCGGGTCCGCTGACCGTGCGTCTCCTCGATATGACGGCGCAGGGCCGCCTCCATCTCGGGGTAGCGCTGCAAGCGCTCGACCTGCCGCTCCATGATCTGAAGCGCCTGCATCTCGAGTGCATGCGTGTTCTTCAGAGCCGTGACATAGATTTCGCGCGTCTCAATAGCCACGTTTCTCGTCTCCTGATCGGTAGCGAAGGCGTTCGCCGTCGTTACGAGAAGATCTCCATCGCGGCTCATGTTCCGGCGCAACCTGCGACATCTGTGGGTGCCGCCGCCGCGACATGCCAGCATCGAGGAGCGCCACGGTCGCAAACCGCTGACCCGCATCGACGTGGAGATGTGGCCACGCTCAGCCTCGCTGCAGCCGCTCCAGTTCCGCCTCCGCGGCCAGCGCCCGCGCCTTCCACGCATCGCGCTCGGCCTCGGTGGCGCGCGCCGCGGTCTCGGCACGCTGAGCGCGCGCCGCCTGGGTCGCGGCCAGGGCCTGAGCCCGTTCGCGGGCGCGGGTCTCACCCGCCATCTGCACCTTCAGGTCGCGGGGCGTGGCCATCGCGGCATTCCTTCATTCCGGTCCGTGGGGCTGCCTTCCCGCGCCGGTGCGCCGGGGTCAAGGTCCGCGCGCCAAGCAGCGCAATCTCAGACGGTCCTCGAGAAGGTAGACCCGGCCCAACAGGAGTCGGCGTCGGCCCGGGAGCTCACGAGAATCAGCCCCTCCGCCGCAAAAAGGTAAGGCAACACAAGCCGCCCGAGACCCGGCCGGTCAGGCTCGCCCCCGTCGCAGGCGAGCGAGGCCGATCGTTGCATGGCGAGCCCCCGGACTCAGAGACCGGATTCCCTTAGGACGGTTCGGGAGCATGAGGCGCTTCAGGCGAAGGGGTCCTGTCGTCCCGGGACCAGCGGCACATCCGAGGTGCTGTCCCGTCGCCGCATCGTGCGCGAGCCGGCCAGCCCCGCAAACCACATCGGCCATCCGGGGCCGGCGCGGCTGCGAGGGGGCCAGGGGATCCTGATGCGACCCTTATGAAACGACGCCTCGTTGCCGCTCGAACCCTCACGCGCCGCGACGCAAATTCCTCCTGCGATCCGACACCGGGATCGTGCGAACCCACGAGCCATCCATGTCCCGTCCCCGTCCGGTCACGCCCGTCAGCCCGATCTCGGGCCCCGACACGCCACGCTTCGTCATCGGCCAAGACGGGCGGGGGTGCTGGGTGGCCATCGAAGTCCATGGCCGGGCCGGCGGCCGGTTCCGCACCTGCCAGGCCGCGCTGCACTACGCGGTGGAGGCGACGGCGCATCGACCGGATGCCGTCAGGATCGCGGCGGAGCGCGTCGAACTTCGGATCTGAGGGAGCGAACGGCGTTCGGACCGGCTCTCAACCGCCGGCCCCGAGCCCATTCCGGCGCAGGGCAGCGTGCAATCCCGGCACGTCACGGGCGGTGCGCAGGGCCACCGCGACGTCCGGATCGCGCAGCCGCCGGGCGATGCAGGCCAGCGCAGTTACCGAGACGTCCCGGGGGTCCGCCGGCAGGAGCAGGAGCGCGACGAGGTCCACGGGACACCCATCAATGGCCTCGAAGTCGAGGGGATCGCGCAGGCGGGCCAGGAGCCCGAAGGGTCGGTCCAGGCCGTCGAGGCGCGCATGCGGCAGGGCGATGCCGTCGCCGATCCCGGTGGAGCCGAGGCTCTCGCGCGCCGCCAGGGCCGCGCGGATCGGCGCCGCCTCGCGCCCGAGGGCGAGCGCCGCCCGGCGCGCCAGGTCGTCGAGGAGCGCCGCCTTCCCGGCCGTTCGCAGACCGCAGATGACGCGGTCCACGGGCAGGAGATCGTCGACGGTCATCGGATTGGTCCGCCCCCATCGTCGGGCGCGCGCAGGCGGTAGCCGACGCCGGTCTCGGTGAGCAGGATCCGAGGGCGCTCGGGATCGGCCTCGAGCTTCTGACGGAGTTGGCGCATGTAGACCCGGAGATATTGCGGGTCGGACGAGGTCGAGACCGCGTTCATTAGCTGGGCGTGGGTCAGGGCCTTTCCGGCATGCTGCACCAGGACCCGCAGGAAATCGTATTCCCGCGGCGTCAGCTTCACCTCCGCGCCGCGGACGCGGACGATGCGGCGCACGAGGTCCACGCTGAGGCCGTCGATCTCGAACAGGGCGCGCTCGCCCTGCACCGCCAGCTGATGACGCAGGGCCGCCCGCAGGCGTGCCAGGAGTTCACCCATGCCGAAGGGCTTGGTGACGTAGTCGTCCGCGCCGAGGTCGAGGGCCTCGACCTTGCCCGGCTCGTCGTCGCGGCTCGACAGGACCACCACCGGGAGGTCGCGATGATCCTCGCGGATGCGACGAAGAAGATCGTGCCCGCGCATATCCGGCAGGCCGAGGTCCAGAATGATCAGGTCGATCGTCTCGCGGGCCAGGATCTCAAGAGCGACGCGCGCGTTCGGCGCCTCGAAGATCGTGTAGCCCTGCGTTGCCAGCCCCATTCGCAGGAGTTTGCGGATGGGCGGCTCGTCATCGACCACGAGAACGGCGGGGCTCATGCGGCGAGGTCCGAGGCGGTGGCGCTCGTGGCGGGCACCGGGAAGAGGAGGGTGAAGACGGCGCCGCTGCGATCATGCCGATTGCCCGCCGTGAGCGTCCCGCCCATCGCCTCCACGAAGCCACGGGCGATGGCGAGGCCGAGTCCGGTCCCGGCCCGCACGCTGTCGCCCTTCCGAGCGCGATAGAACTTGTCGAACACCCGCTCCCGCTCCGCCTCCGGCAGGCCGTCGCCCGCGTCGATGACCTGAAGGCGGACCTGGGACGGCCCGCCGGACGGGCCGGAGACGATCTGCGCCGTCACCGTGACGGTCGAGCCGTCCGGGGCGTACTTCGCAGCGTTGTCGAGGAGGTTGACCAGGACCTGTTCGAACAGGACCGGGTCGAGGCGAAGGGCCGGGAGATCCGGTGCGAGGTCCAGGACGACCCGGTGCTCGGCCAGGATCGCGCCCAGGCGGCGCAGGGCGGTGTCGACGATCTCCGCCACGTCCTGTGCGGTTAGGTTCGCCGCGACCGCGCCGGCCTCGAGCCGGGTCATGTCGAGGAGATTGACGATGAACCGGTTCAGCCGCTCGGATTCGGCGATGATCGTCGCCAGAAGGTCGCCCTTCGCGTCCCGGCCGAGATCGGCGTCGAGGTCGCGCAGGGTCGTGGCGGCCCCGAGAACCGAGGACAGGGGTGTCCGCAGGTCATGGGAGATCGAAGTCAGCAGGGCCTGGCGCAACCGGTCGGTCTCGGCATCGCGTTCGGCCCGCGCCAGATCCTCCACAAGACGGACCCGTTCGATGGCGAGGGCGCCCATGTCGGCGAGGGCATCGAACAGCCGTCGATCCTCGGGCGTCAGAATCGGTCCGCTGCCGTCCGCGTCGAGGCCGATCACCCCGATGGGGCCGCGACCTGTTCGCGTCGGTATGAAAATACGACGGGCACCCGGAAGCGTATCGGCACCGCGTCCCGCCGGCCGATCGTTTGCGAAAGCCCACTGCGCCGCGGCCAGATCCGCTGCGTCGAGGCGGTCCTCGGGGGGATACCCGGCCCGGACCGTCACCGTGTCGCCCTCGGGCAGCAGCAGCACGACCCGTACGTGTAGCATCGCGGCGATCTGCGCGGAGGTCGCCCAGAGAACGTCGTCGAGGGTTCCGCAGGCGGAAAGCTTGCGGCTGAAGCCGTAGAGACGCTCCGTCGCCCGCGCCCGGCGCTGGCTGACCACCGCCACCGCCCGAGCTCGGGCGGCGAGGTTCGAGACCAGCACGGCAACCAGGGTGAAGAGCAGGAACGCGGCCACGTTGGTCGGGTCGGCGATGGTCAGCGTGTAGACCGGCGGCAGGAAGAAGAAGTTGTAGGCCAGCGACGCGGCGACCACGGCGGACAGCGCCGGCCCCAGGCCGAAGCGCGCCGCGACCGCCACCACCGCGGTCAGCAGGAACAAGTCTGCATTCTCGACCCCGAGGTAGGGCTGCAGCCCGAGGGCAAGGCCGAGGCCGGCGAGGATAGCCAGGGCAGCGAAACCGTAGCCGGCGCCGTCAAGGGCGGGTCGGACCGGGGCCGTCGCCACCCTCTTGGGGGAGACGGGCGCTGGCAACGTCTCACCGGGCACGACGTGGATGCTGATGGCGCCGCTGCGGCGCACGAGATCGTGGACCACCGAGCCGTTGAAGAGTTCGAACAGCCAGGACCGCGTCGCCTTGCCGACGACGATGTGATTGACGTTGGCGCCCCGGGCATAGGCCAGGAGGTCGTCGGCGACGCGCCGGCTCCCCGGCAGGGTCACGGCGTCGCCGCCCAGCCGATCGGCGAGGCGCAGGGCGTCGGCGACCCGATCGCGGTCCGCTTCGCTGAGGCCGAGGCTCCGCGCGCCCTCCACCGTGACGGCAGTCCACGGCGCGTGCAAGCGATCGGCCAGACGCTTGGTGTAACGGACGAGGCCGGCTGAGCGCGGATCCTCACTCACGCAGACCATGACCCGCTCCCCGGCACTCCAGGGTCCCGCGATGGCATGAGCCTGCATGTGGCTGAGGAGTTCGTCGTCGACCCGATCGGCGGTCCGCCGCAGGGCGAGTTCGCGCAGAGCGGTCAGGTTGCCGCGGGAAAAGTAGTGGCGTAGGGCACGCTCCGCATTGGCGGGCACGTAGACCTTGCCGGCCTTCAGGCGCTCGATCAGGTCGTCGGGATTGAGGTCCACCACCTCGATGTCGTCCGCCCGGTCGAGGATGCCGTCCGGCACCGTCTCGCGCACCCGGATGCGCGTGATCTGCGCGACGACATCGTTCAGACTCTCGACGTGCTGAATGTTGAGGGTCGTGTGCACGTCGATGCCGGCGGCGAGCAATTCCTCTACATCCTGGTAGCGCTTGGGATGGCGCGAGCCCGGCGCATTGGTGTGGGCGAGTTCGTCGACTAGCGCCAGGGCCGGCCGCCGCGCCAGCAGGGCGTCGAGGTCCATCTCCTCGATGACGCTGTCATGGTAGGGGACCCGCCGGCGCGGAACGACCTCGAAGCCCTCGATCAGGGCCTCGGTCTCGCTGCGGCCGTGGGTCTCCACGACGCCGATCACCACGTCGGTCCCGGCCTTGAGGCGAGCCCGGCCGATCGTGAGCATCTCGTAGGTTTTGCCGACCCCGGGAGCTGCGCCGAGGAAGACCTTGAGGCGGCCCCGTCCCGTCTCGTTCCGGCGCGCGCGGTCGAGCAAGGCCTCGGGCGAGGGACGCTGGCGCTCGCGGACATCCTCACTCATGGAAAGTCCCTCATCCCACGTGTCCTCCGGCGCGGATTATTGCCGGAGGCGCGCGTCCAAAGCGAGGTTCAGCGCCAGGACATTCACGCGCGGCTCGCCGAGAACCCCGAAGGTCCGGCCTTCGACCTGCGCGGCGACGAGGTCGCGCACCCGGTCCTCGCTGACCCCTCGCGCACGGGCCACGCGTGCCACCTGGAACAGGGCGGCCTCGGGGGACAGGTCGGGATCGAGCCCCGAACCGCTGGCGGTGACGAGATCCACCGGCACCGTCGCGCCGGGGTTCTCGGCCCTCAGGGCGTCGAGGTCGCCCTTCACGCGCTCGGCCAGGGCGGCGCTGGTCGGTCCAAGGTTGGAGCCGGCCGAGTTGGAGGCGTTGTAGGGCGACGGCACGGTCTTGGCTGCATCGGCCGGATCGGTGGCCACCGTCGCCGAGGGGCGCCCGTGGAAGTAGCGCGGGCTGGTGAAGGATTGGCCGATCAGGCTGGAGCCGATGATCGTGCCGTCGCGACGGATCAGGCTGCCGGCGGCCTTGGCGGGGAAGATCGCCGCGGCGAGGCCGGTCATGGCCAGGGGATAGGCGAGGCCGGTGATCACCGTCAGTACGACGAAGAGGGCGAGAGCGGGACGCAGGGAGGCGAGCATGGAGACAACTCTGGTTCGGACAGGAAGGGGGGTCAGGCGAGGTGCAGAGCGTTCACGGCGAGGTCGATCAGCTTGATGCCAACGAACGGCACCAGGATGCCGCCGAGGCCGTAGATCAGCAGGTTGCGCCGCAGGAGCGCGGCGGCTCCCACCGCCCGATACGAGACGCCTCGGAGGGCGAGCGGGATCAGCGCCACGATGATCAGTGCATTGAAGATGATCGCCGACAGGATCGCGCTCTGGGGCGAAGCGAGCCCCATAACGTTCAGGGACTGAAGCTGCGGGTAGAGCGTCAGGAACATCGCCGGGATGATGGCGAAGTACTTCGCCACGTCGTTGGCGATGGAGAACGTGGTCAGGGCCCCGCGGGTCATCAGGAGCTGCTTGCCGATCCCGACGATCTCGATGAGCTTGGTCGGGTCTGAATCGAGATCGACCATGTTCCCGGCCTCACGCGCCGCCACCGTTCCGGTGTTCATGGCGACGCCGACATCGGCCTGGGCCAGGGCGGGCGCGTCGTTGGTGCCGTCGCCGCACATGGCCACGAGCTTGCCGTCCGCCTGCTCCCGCCGGATCAGCGCGAGCTTATCCTCCGGCGTGGCCTGCGCCAGGAAATCGTCGACGCCGGCCTCGGCCGCGATGGCCGCCGCCGTCATGGGGTTGTCGCCGGTAATCATCACCGTGCGGATGCCCATGCGGCGAAGTTCGGCGAAGCGCTCGCGGATGCCACCCTTGACGATGTCCTTTAGGAACACGACGCCGAGGAGCTGCCCGTCGCGGGCGACCGCCAGGGGCGTGCCGCCGGCCTTCGCGATGGTCTCCGCGATGGCCCTGATCTCCACCACGGCCTGCGAGTCCTCAACCGGTCGATAGGCGAGCGCAGCATTCGCGCCGCGGGACGCGATCGGCTGTCCTCCCAGAGAGGCGATCACCGCCTCGACCGCACCCTTGCGGATCGACTGTCCGTCGAGGTCGACCCCGGACATCCGCGACTGGGCCGTAAACGGCACGAAGGTGGCGTTCAGGCCCGCCATGTCGCGGGCTCGGATGCCGTAGCGGTCCTTGGCCAGCACCACGATCGAGCGGCCCTCGGGCGTCTCGTCGGCAAGCGAGGCGAGTTGTGCCGCGTCGGCGAGATCGTGCTCGTCCACCCCGCCGACCGGCCGGAATTCGGTGGCCTGACGGTTGCCGAGGGTGATGGTGCCGGTTTTGTCGAGCAGGAGGGTGTCGACGTCACCGGCGGCCTCGACCGCGCGGCCCGACATGGCGAGGACGTTGAAGCGAACGAGGCGATCCATGCCGGCGATGCCGATGGCCGACAGGAGCGCACCAATGGTGGTTGGGATAAGAGTCACGAACAGGGCGACGAGGACGATCAGGGGGATCGCCCCGCCGGCGTAGTTCGCAAAGCTCGGGATCGAGGCGACCGCGAACACGAAGACGAGGGTCAGGCCGGCGAGCAGGATGTTGAGGGCGATCTCGTTCGGGGTCTTCTGGCGGGACGCGCCCTCGACAAGAGCGATCATGCGGTCGACGAAGGTCGAGCCGGCCGCCGCCGTGATGCGGACCCGGATCGCGTCGGACAGGACCTGGGTTCCGCCCGTCACCGCCGACCGGTCCCCGCCGGATTCCCGGATCACCGGTGCGGACTCGCCGGTGATGGCCGCCTCGTTGACGGAGGCGACGCCCGCGATGACCTCACCGTCGGACGGGATCAGGTCGCCAGCCTCCACCAGCACCACGTCGCCGACCTTCAGGGCGGTCCCGGGCACCGAGTCCCAGGCATCGCCCGGACCGGTGAGGCGCTTGGCGGTCATCTCGGTGCGGGTCCGGCGCAGGCTGTCGGCCTGCGCCTTGCCGCGGCCCTCGGCCAAGGCCTCGGCGAAGTTGGCGAAGATCAGCGTGAACCAGAGCCAGAGGATGATCTGGCCGGAGAAGTCGAGCCCGGACGCGCCGGTCGCGAGATCGCGGACGAACAGGACGGTGGTCAAGACCGCGACGACCTCGACCACGAACATCACGGGATTGCGGATCATGATCCGGGGATCGAGCTTGCGGATCGAGCCGACGAGTGCCGGGCCGACGAGGGTGGCGCTGAAGAGGGACGTGGAGGAGCGAGACATGATGGGGGGGTCCACGAAGGGGCGCGGGACGGCCGGGCGCGACGCGCCGGGTCCGTGGCTGGTCAGGGTGCGAGGGCACGGCGCGTGAACTCGGCGGCGAGCACCAGGGCGAGGGCGCCCAGGAGGGTGACACCGAGCACCGCCAGGATCAGGTCCGAGAGCCGGGGCGGCCGGGCCCCGGGAATCGGGTGAGGCTGGCGGGTACCGGATCGGAGCCCGTGAAGGTGGTGGCGCCGGACCCGGCGCGGTGGAAGGGCGGGGCGCACCGCTCAGCCGCCCGTCGCGAAGCTCAGGCCTGCGGTGCCCGCCAGATGCTCGACGATCGGGCCGAGAGCCAGGGACGGGAAGAACGTCAGGCCGCCGACGATCAGGATCACGCCGACCAGCATGCCGATGAACAGCCCGCCATGGGTCGGCAGGGTTCCGGCGGAAGCCGGCACGGTCTTCTTGGCGGCGAGTGCGCCTGCGATGGCGAGGGCGGGGATGATTACGAAGAACCGCCCCACCAGCATGCCGATCGCCAGCGTCGTGTTGTAGAACGGCGTGTTGCCGCTGAGGCCGCCGAAGGCCGAGCCGTTGTTGGCCGCGGCGGACGTGAAGGCGTAGAGGATCTCCGAGAATCCGTGCGGCCCGGCATTGGCGGGGCCGGCGAGGCCGGCGGCCACCACGGTGGCGAGGCCGGTGAATCCCAGCATCATCAGAGGCAGGCACAGGATGGCGAGCATGGCCATCTTCACCTCCCGCGCCTCGATCTTCTTGCCGAGATACTCGGGGGTCCGGCCGACCATGAGCCCGGCGACGAAGATCGCCACGATGACGAAGACGAGCATGCCGTAGAGACCGGCGCCGACGCCGCCGACAATGATCTCGCCGAGCTGCATGTTGATCATCGGGATCAGGCCGCCGAGGGCGGTGAAGCTGTCGTGCATCGCGTTGACCGCGCCGCAGGAGGCGGCGGTGGTCACCACCGCGAACAGTGCCGAGGCGACGATGCCGAAGCGCAGCTCCTTGCCCTCCATGTTGCCGCCCGCGAGCCCGAGCCCATTCAGCACGGAGCTGCCCGCGGCCTCGCTGGCGTACGTGACGAGGACGCCGGCGAGAAACAGCACGCCCATGGCGCCGAGAATCGCCCAACCCTGCCGCTCGTCGCCGACCATGCGGCCGAAGACGTTGGTCATGGCCGCGCCGAGGACGAAGATCGAGACGATCTGGATGAAGTTGGACAGCGCGGTCGGGTTCTCGAAGGGATGAGCCGCGTTGGCGTTGAAGAACCCCCCGCCGTTGGTGCCGAGCATCTTGATCGCGACTTGGCTCGCCACGGGCCCGATTGCGATCGACTGGGTGGCGCCTTCGAGCGTCGTGGCCTCGATGGAGGCGCCCAGGGTCTGGGGGATGCCCTGTGAGACCAGGAACAGGGTGTAGACCACGCAGATCGGCAGCAGCACGTAGAGGGTGCAGCGGGTCAGATCGACCCAGAACGAGCCAACCGTCCGGGCCGAAGCTCGCGCGAAGCCCCGAACGAGAGCGACCGCGAGGGCAATGCCGGTGGCGGCCGAGAGGAAGTTCTGGTGGGTCAGCCCGAGCATCTGCGACAGGTAGGAGAGGGTGCTCTCGCCGCCGTAGTTCTGCCAGTTGGTATTCGTCACGAAGCTCGCCGCGGTGTTGAAGGCGAGATCCGGCGCCACGGCCCCTTGTCCGGCCGGGTTCAGAGGCAGGACGTCCTGCAGGCGGAGGAGCCCGTAGAGCATGGCAAAGCCGAGGGCGTGGAACGTCAGCATGGCGAGCCCGTAGCTGAGCCAGCTCTGCTCGCCCCGTGCGTCGATGCCGGCCAGGCGATAGAGTCCGGTCTCGACGGGCAGGAGAACGGGCGAGAGAAGGGTACGCTCGCCTCGGAACACGCGGGTCATGTACCCGCCGAGCGGCCTGACGAGCGCCAGCACGATCGCGCAGAACAGCGCGACCTGAATCCAGCCGTTGATGGTCATGGAGGTGGTCCTTGGGAATTCGTCCGGAGGGCGTGTCAGAACCGCTCGGGGCGCACGAGGGCATAGGTGAGGTAGCCGAGCAGTCCCAGGGTCACGAGGGCGCCGAGGGTGAGGTCGAGGGTCATGAGGGGGATGCTCCCGTCAGCGCGCTCAGAGGCGTTCGCACAGCAGGGCGTACCCGGCGGCGAGACCGAAGAAGGCGAGTCCTGTGGCCAGGAAGGCGATGTCGAGCATGAGGGGTCCGATCCTGTGCGGCGGATCGGCCCGGGTCGTCACGACCGATCACGCTCGCCCGGAGCATGGACGAGAACCGCATTAGGGTTCGAGTGAGCGCGCCGCGCGATTTTATAAGGATGGCATGAGGATCGGAGCGCGCGGCGTCGGCGGCTCGAACCCTCACGAACGGGTCGCTGCCGAGCCGCTGGTATACACGAGGGTCGTCGTCGAGGTCGCGCCGAAAACCCGTCCCCGTCGGCGGCGTTTCATATCCCGCGCCGCTCCCGCGCGGGATGAACAGAAGAATGGCCGGTCGGCCTCACCGAACGGAGAAGGGCAGCTGATACGGGCGTCCGAAGGGGACGCCGTTGTTCACGGTCTGGACGGGCGAGAGGAAGCCCGTTCCGTCGCGGCGGTTGTTGCGGGTGTCGACCATGGAGAGCGGCCGCTCGACCCATTGCATCACCGAGACGTCGCCCGGCGCACCGACCTGCAGCGTCCCGAGCTTCGCGTCCCGGTCGATCACCCGGGCGGGTGCCGCGGTCGCCATCGCGATGACCTGTTCCAGGCTGAAGCCCAGGGGCAGGAACTTGCTCATCACCAGGGGCAGGAACGGCATGCCCGGCGTATTGCCGGAGACGACGTGCAGATCCGACGAGATCGTATCGGGCGGAGCTCCCTGCGCGATGGCCGCCTCCGCCACGGTGAAATCGAAGGAACCGCCACCGTGGCCGATGTCGAACACGACGCCGCGCTGCTTGGCGGCCAGGGCCGCCGGGAGGAGCTTGCCATCCTGGACGATGTTGGTGAACTGCCCAGCCATGTTGGGCGCGCCCGAATAGCAGTGCGTGAGGATGTCGCCCGGCCGCAGCAGGTCGAGGATGCGGCTCATCAGGTCGGCAGTCTCGACGCCGCCGATATGCGCCATCACCTTGGCGGGTCGTCCCGACAGCTCACAGGCCTGGATCGCCCGGCGCAGGGGCTCGGCGCCATGCTTGAAGATGACGTTCTCCGACATTCGCACCTTGGCGCCGAGGACGAAGTCCGGGTTCTCCGCGATGGCCAGCGCGCAGGCGTCCACCTGGGCGTTGTCGATGGTGTAGAGTTCCGCGACGGGGAAGGCCGACAGTCCGTGATTGGCGATGTGGACGAAGGCGAACATCCGCGTCCGGGTCTGCGCGGCGATGTGCCGGCGCAGGGCGGCGATGGTGTTGGCGCCCGCGTCTCCGGCGGAGACCACCGTCGTCACCCCGGAGAACGGGACCGTCTCATCGGCCGGGATGCCGATCGCCGAGCCATAGGGAAAGGTGTGGGCGTGGAGGTCGACGAGGCCGGGCAGCACGAGCTTGCCGGAGGCGTCGATCGTCTGCTTGGCCCGATCCGTCGGCAGATCCGCCGCGAGGGCGGCGATCCGTCCGTGACGGATACCGATGTCGCGCTTTCCGCGCAGGGACTGGCTCGGATCGATCACCTCGCCACCCCGTATCACGAGGTCGAAAGGACCGCCCGGGTCCGGTTCCGCCGAGGCCCCGGTCGTGGCCACGAGGCTCGTCGCGGTGGCCCCAGCGAGCCACGCCCGGCGGGTCAGCGCGTCCATGTGGTCGCTCCGTGGAGGCGGGGGCAGGGCTGGGGACGCGGAGGGCGGGACCGCCGATGCCGGTCCTGTGGGGCGGGCGGCGCTTGGCACCACGACATCGCTTCTGATCCCTGACCGCGGCGCTCGTTGATTGGCTCCGACGCTCAGGATGCTAGAGGCTGACGGGCACGGTCGGCAATGCTTTTCGAAGATGGGCGTGCGTCGACGGCGGGAAATGGGTGGGGCGAGGTTCGTCCCCTGGACGACGGGCACGCGTTCCGCAGACACCGCATCCCAATGACGGGTCCCTGAGGCACGAGCCGCCGCACGAGGACTTCGGCAACTCTTTGGACCGGTCCGATCCACAAACAAATTGCATCAAACTAACCGTCGCGATCGACCTGCAGAACGTCGATCGGCGGCCCCTGCGTCTCATCGAATACGCCGGCCGTAAGGCACCGGCCGTAGACGCAACCCGTGTCGAGGTTGGTGCGGTAGGGTTGCCGGTCGGGCATCCCCTCCAGTTGCGGCGTGTGTCCGTGAACCACGTGCTTCCCGAAGTCGAAGGCCGTGCCGAGAAACGGCTCTCGGATCCAGAGGCGGTTCCACATATCGGGATCGACGCCGGTTCGCCCGGGGCGAAAGCCGGCATGGACGAAGTAGTGCGCGGCGTCCTCATGGACGGTGGGCAGGTATGAGAGCCAGGTCAGCACGTCGGGCGGAAACGCTTCCGGGCCGGTAATCCCAAAGGAGCGGAGGGTCTGCCGGCCGCCGTTGCTCAGCCAGGTGGAGGCTCCGTGCGGGTCGCGATAGGCCTCCAGCATCATCTGCTCGTGGTTGCCCATCAGGCAGGTGAGGGCACTCGGTGCGTCGCGCTGAAGGTGCCTGAGAATCTCGATCACCCGGGCGCTCTCGGGACCCCGATCTACGTAGTCGCCCAGGCAGACGATGCGGGCCGGACGCCCGGCCCGGTGCAGGTTGATCTGCTCCAACAGACGGAGCAACGCATCGGCGCAGCCGTGAATATCGCCGATCGCGTAGGTGAGGACGTTCATGCGAAGTCCGGTGACAGCGTTGGGAGCATCCCCGTCGCATGGCAGGAAACGGATGCGCTGAACATCCTTGCGTTGGGCCGGCTCCGGAGCCAACGCCGCGTTCAAGGGTCACGGGCCACGTGAATGTGAAGGCTGGGTCCTAACGGAAGATCTGGATCATCGCCGGAGTCAGGATGACGACGAAGAGTACCGGAAGGAAGAACAGGATCATCGGCACCGTCAGCTTCGGCGGCAGGGCGGCGGCCTTCTTCTCCGCCTCGTTCATCCGCATGTCGCGGCTTTCCTGGGACAGTACGCGCAAGGCCTGGCCGACGGGCGTTCCGTAGCGCTCGGCCTGGATCAGTGCCGTCGTCACCGCCTTGATCTGATCGAGACCGATGCGGTTGGCGAGGTTTTCAAAGGCGATGCGCCGATCCGGCAGGTAGGAGAGCTCGGCGGTCAGGACCGCGAGTTCCTCGGCGAGCACGATGGATTGCCCGACCACCTCGGTGCTGACGCGCCGGAACGCGTGTTCGACGGACATGCCGGACTCGACGCAGATCAGCGTGAGGTCGAGGGCATCCGGCCAGGCGGCCCGGATCTCGGTCTGCCGCTTGCTGGCGCGGTTGTGGAGGTACAACTCCGGGGCCTTGATGCCGAACAGGAGCACGCCGATGACGATCATCGTGCGGATGGCAAACGGCTGATCGAGGACACCGAGCACGAAGAGGTAGAAGATCGCGACCAGAGCCAGAACGATCGGCGTCACCAGGCGGAAGAACAGGAATCCCGTCTCGGCCCCCGGCGACCGATAGCCCGCCATCATCAGCTGCTTGCGGGCGGTCTCCGTCCCGAGCCAACGGCTGAGGTTGAACTGCTCCACCACCCGTTTCATGTAGGCCTTGGGGGCGACCCGGAGCGTCGCCTTGGAGCTCATGCGCTCGCGTTCGCGGCGCCGGATCTCCTCCCGCTCCTCGCCGATCAGCTTCATGCGCTTCCCGAGGCGGTCGGGCTCCAGCATCGGCTGGAGCAGCGCGAAGGCGGTCGCAGCCGCCGCGATGGCGGCGAGGGCGGTGCCGAGGAAGCGCGGCTCGGTGACCTTGGCGGCAATGAGATCCAGCATGCGGTGTCTCCGTACGATCCGACCGGACGAGGATTCGAACTTGATACCGGGTAGGCATCGACGAATCAGACGTCGAAGCTGATCATCTTCTTCATCGTGAAGACCCCGAGCGACATCCAGATCGCGGAACACACGAGGGCAAGTTTCCCGATATCGGTCCGCCAGAGCAGGGAGATGTAATCCGGGCTCGACAGGTAGGTCAGGAGGGCGACGATGAAGGGAAGCGCCGCGATGATGCCGCCGGACGCCTTCGCCTCCATGCTCATCGCCTGGATCTTCCCGGCCATCTTCTTGCGTTCGCGCAGAACCCGGGACAGGTTGGCGAGGGCCTCGGACAGATTGCCGCCGGACTTCGCCTGGATGCTGATCACGATGGCGAAGAAGTTGACGTCCGACACGGGCACGCGCTCGTGCATCTTCATCAGGGCTTCGCCGAGGGACAGGCCGAGAGTCTGGGACTCGACCACCTGACGAAACTCGCTGCGGATCGGCTCCTCGGCCTCCCGCGAGATGATCCGGAAGCAGTCACCCACCGGGATACCCGCACGCACACCACGGGTGATGATGTCGATCGCCGTCGGCAATTCGTTGATGAACGCCTTGATCCGCCGCTTGCGCAGATACGTGATGAGCCAGAGAGGCAGCCCGAAGCCGCCGGCGAAGACCGCGCCCAACCCCGCGAGGGGATTGCCGGTCGCGATCAGGATCACCAGGCCGAACACCACCGCCATCACTGCCGCG
Organism: Methylobacterium sp. Leaf94; assembly: GCF_001426045.1. NCBI lineage: Bacteria > Pseudomonadati > Pseudomonadota > Alphaproteobacteria > Hyphomicrobiales > Methylobacteriaceae > Methylobacterium > Methylobacterium sp. Leaf94. The sequence goes on along the minus strand of NZ_LMRM01000064.1, from coordinate 63,270 downwards.
ACGGCGAAATATTGCTTGCGCGACCAGGACAGGCCGGCGCGGGCCAGCTTCAGCTCCAGCGTGACCTTGGTGCCTTCGCGCTTCGCCTCGACGTCCTTGAGGCTCTTGGCGACCTGCTCGCGGCGATTGACGGTCGCGACCCGGTTTCCCGGCGCCGTCACGACGCTGACGGTGCGACGGCGTTCGGCGGACCGCTTCTCTCCCGAGAGGTAGGGAAAGACGAAGACGTAGGCGAGCCCCCCGGCCGTGAGCGCGAGGAGACCGGAGGCGAGGGCCAGGCCGCTGGCGTTCACAGCCCACTCCCGCCGGCGCTGGCCGCATCGAGGGCCGCCGCGAGCGCTTCGTCCTCGCCGTAATAGCGCGCGCGCTCCCAGAACCGGGGGCGGCCAATACCCGTGGATCGATGGCGCCCGATGAGCTTGCCGTTCGCGTCCTCGCCGAGCACGTCGTACAGGAAGAGATCCTGGGTGATGATGACGTCGCCCTCGAGTCCCATCACCTCGGTGATGTGGGTGATCCGGCGCGACCCGTCGCGCAGGCGGGTGGCCTGCACGATGACGTCGATGGAGCCGCAGATCATTTCGCGCAGCGTCCGCGACGGCAGACTGAAACCGCCCATGGTGATCATCGACTCGATACGGGCCAAGGCTTCGCGCGGGGAGTTCGCGTGGAGCGTCCCCATCGAGCCGTCGTGACCGGTGTTCATGGCCTGCAGGAGATCGAAAGCCTCCGGGCCGCGGACCTCGCCGACGATGATCCGCTCGGGCCGCATGCGGAGGCAGTTCTTGACGAGGTCGCGCATGGTGACCTGCCCGGACCCCTCCATATTGGGAGGCCGGGTTTCGAGGCGCACCACGTGCGCCTGCTGGAGCTGCAGTTCCGCCGCGTCCTCGCAGGTGATGATGCGCTCGTCGGCGTCGATGTAGCGGGTCAGGCAGTTCAGCAGCGTGGTCTTGCCGGATCCGGTGCCTCCCGAGATGACCACGTTGCAGCGCACGCGGCCGATGATCTGCAGGATGCGGGCGCCTTCCGGCGAGATCGCTCCGAAGGTCACCAACTGGTCGAGGGTCAGCTTGTCCTTCTTGAACTTGCGGATCGTCAGCACGGGCCCGTCGATGGCCAGCGGGGGCGCGATGATGTTGACGCGCGACCCGTCCGGAAGACGGGCGTCGCAGATCGGCGAGGCTTCGTCGACCCGCCGGCCGACCTGGCTCACGATCCGCTGGCAGATGTTCATCAGTTGCTGATTGTCGCGGAAGCGGACGTTGGTCAGCTGGATCTTGCCGCCGACTTCGATGAAGGCGCGGCTGGCGCCGTTCACCATGATGTCGGCGATGTCGTCGCGGGCCAGCAGCGGCTCCAGCGGGCCGTAGCCGAGCACGTCGTTGCAGATGTCGTCGAGCAGCTCTTCCTGCTCGGCGATCGACAGGACGATGTTCTTAAGGCCGATGATTTCCGAAACGATGTCGCGGATTTCCTCGCGCGCCGATTCCGCGTCGAGACGCGAAAGCTGGGACAGATCGATTGCCTCGATCAATGCCCCGAAGATCATGCTCTTGGTGCGGAAGTAGTCCTCGGACTTGGCCGACTCCGTGACGGGCGCGGGCTCGGGCCGGCGGGGCGCCTCCGCGCGGGGGCGCAGGGCGGAATCGTCGTGGACCGGCAGCGAAACTTCCGGCTTGTCGACCACGGCCGCCGGACGCGGCGCCTGCACCGCTGCGCTGCCGGATCGTCTACCGAACATGGTGCAGCCTCCTGGCGATCAGGTCACGGGGAGCAGGCCGGAGCATCACGACGCCTTGCGACGGGCGAGCTTGGAGAGCAGCGGCTCGAACAGGTTCGGGCGCGCCCGGCGCAGTTCGGCGCGGCCGGTGATCGAGGCGGCGAGCGACGAATAGATCTCGGCCGCCTTCGCGTTGGCCTGCACCTCGCCGATCATCTGCCCGTTGTTGGCGGCGGTCCCAAACAGCGCGGCATCGAAGGGAATCGCGGCCGTGATCGTGGTGTCGAGGGACTTGGCGAACTCGGCCGCGGCGATCTCGGGACGCTTGGGCACCCCGACGCCGTTGAGGATGATGCGGGGCTTGCGATCATTCGGGCGGTTCTGCTGCAGAAGCGTCAGAAGATTCTTCGTGTTGCGCAGGGCGGCGAGCTCGGGACTCGCGACGATCAGGATCTCGTCCGCGCTGATCATGAGCCGTCGCGACCAGGCGGTCCACTGGTGCGGCACGTCGAGGACGACGCATGGCACGGCGGCCCGCAACAGGTCGAGCAGATGGTCGAAGGCCGGCTCGGCGAGATCGGTGGTGCGGTCCAGGGTGGCGGGGGCCGCGAGCAGGGAGAGATTGTCGCTGCACTTCGACAGGAGCCGGTCGAGGAGATTCGAATCCAGGCGATCCGGCGCGAACACAGCCTCCGCGATGCCCTGGGGCGGATCCTGATTGAAGTTCAGGCTCGCGGTCCCGAAGGCGATATCGAGGTCGGCGATGACCGTCGCGGTGTCCTGCTCCCGGCCGATCGTCCAGGCCAGGTTGTGCGCGAGGGTGGAGACGCCGACCCCCCCCTTCGCGCCGACGACGGCGACGGTGCGGCCGACCGGCTTGGCGCCCGGCGCCGTGAACAGATCCGAAATCGCCTGGATGAGATCGATCGGGCGCACCGGCGCCATCAGGTACTCGCTGACGCCTCGCTGGATGAACTGCCGGTAGAGCGCGACGTCGTTGACATGCCCGATGACGACGACCTTCGTTCCCTCGTCGCAGACCTCGGCCAGCGAATCGAGGCATTCGAGCGGGCGCGACTTCGCCCCCTGGGTCTCGATGACGATGACGTTCGGCGTGGGCGCATGCCGATACGCTTCGACCGCCGCCGCGCCGCCGCCCATCTGAACCTTGATGTGCGCCTTCTGCAGGCGCCGGTCCGCGCCGGCCGACTCGATCAGCGCCGCGCTCTCCTGCGTCTCGCAGAACGCCTGAATCGTGATCCGCGGCACGGGAGCGATGATGCGCTCGGACGTCTCGTTCAGATCCGTCATGGAGGGAATTCCGGTTCAGGTTGCCGCCGATGCGGGAGCGAAGATGGGGCACGTCGCGGGCGAGACGGTGCGCCCGCCCGACGCGGTTATTGGGAGACCTGCGCCTTGATCGAGGTCTTCCCATCCTGACGCCATTCGATTGACGGATCCTTGCCGTCGCGGATCTTGCCGATGTCGTTCGTCCGCCGGATCGTATCGATCCGACCTTCCGGGCGGGCGCGGACGAGATCGACGGGATCCGCGATCTGCGCGGCGACGTTCGACTGCGTCGCGCAGCCGAAGTTCCAGTAGGCCTCGTTGCGACCGCTGAAGGCCGGATCTCCGACGCCCAGATCCTGGGGCCAGGTTCCGCACTGGCTCCCGCCGCTGGCCTCCATGCGCTGGAAGCTGAGCCGGAGGGGCGCCGCAAGGTTCGGATTGGCCACCGCATAACGGGCGACCACCACCTGGCGGTCGGAGACGCCGCCGTTCAGGCTCATCCGATGCAGGGCCGCGGCCGTCCGTTCCACCGCGGCCGCCGTCCGGGGCGTGCCGCCGGCGGGAACGTCGAGGGCCAGCGTCCCGCGCCCGTAGCGCCGGAATTCCAGCAGGAACGCGTCGACGTCGGCGGCCTGGCGCGGATCGAGATGGCCCGTGCCCGTGACGAACACGTCGAGGGTGCGCACGCCCTCGGCGAGGGCGAGGGGATGCCGCGCGCGGTAGTCGGCCGGATAGAGCGAGCCGGTGGTCACGACGGGATCGGCTCGGCAGGCCCCGAGCAGGGCGGCGACGCCGGCCACGGCCACGAGGGCCAGGGGGGTGCGGAGGGGAGAGGTGGACATCGGGGGAGGGTCCTGCAGAAGCCGGGGCCGGAGCGCCTGGATCGGTCGGGAGAGCGCCGGACTAATCGGTGATGAAGCCGACGCGGCCGCGATAGGCGCTGCCGAGGGGACTGGCGCCGGCGACGCCGTAGAGGCGGTTGAAGCGCCCGAGCAGGATGGCCTGCGCATCCTGCGCATCGACGAAACCGTCATCCGGGCGGGAGACCTGGCGCGGCTCCATCGGCTTGGCGATGTAGGGCGTGACCATGATCATCAGCTCGGTTTCCTGCCGCTGATAATCGCGCGAGCGGAAGAGCGCGCCGATGATCGGCAGGTTGATCAGGCCGGGCAAGCCGGTGATCGCCGCCTTGTTGCGCTGCTGGATCAGGCCGGCGGTCATCATCGTCGCGCCGGAGGCGAGCTCGATCGTGGTCTCCGACTTGCGGACGGTGAAGCCCGGCACGGCCGTGGTGGTGCCGGTGAAGTTCAGGTTCAGGGCGTTCTGCTGGTCGATCTCGGTGACCTGGGTGCCCACGCGCACCGAGATCTTGTTCTCCGCCAGCACCACAGGCGTGAAGTTGAGGCTGACGCCGTAATCCTTGTAGCTGACGCTCGGAACGCAGGTTTGGATCGTGCTGGTGCCGACGGAGGTACAGCTCAGGTTCGACGGGACCGGGATCTGCCCGCCGGCCGTGAAGGTCGCGGATTCGCCGGAGATCGCCGTCAGGGTCGGCTCGGCCAGAACACGGGAGACGCCGGCCTGCTCGAAGGCCCGCAGGGTGGCCGTGAGGTTCGCTCCGCCCGGCCCGTTGATCGTTCCGGACAGGAGGTTGCCGGTGGGGAACGAGCCGCCGTTCAGGGCGAGCGGCGCCGTGTTGACGAGGTTCAGGCCGGACCAGCCGCCGCTGAGATTGACGCCGAACTGCTTCAGGACCGTGCGCGACACCTCCACCACGGTGACGCGCAGCATGACCTGATCCTTGCCGCGGATCGTCAGGTTGTTGATGACGGCGCCGCGCGCCGCGGCGCCGGCGGCCGAGATCCCCACGAAGGCATTGGCGATGTCGAGGGCCTGGGCCGCCTCGGACGCCGAGTTGACGGTCCCGGTCAGCACGACCGAATCCCCGGCGGCGCGCACGTCGAAGCGTCCCCCGGCGATGCTCTGGTTCAGGGTCTGGCGCAGCACGTTGAGGTCGCGCGCCACCGTGACGTCGAGGGCCGTGATCTGCCGGCCCTCGGCATCCATGATGAAGATCGACGTGGCCCCGTTCTCCATGCCGATGATGAACACCTTCCGGGTCGAGCGGACGACCGCGTTGGCGACCTTCGGGTTGGCGACGAAGACCTCCTTGGCGTCGCGCGGCAGATCGATCACCAAGGAGCGTCCCATGGTGAGATCGATCCGGCGCGAGGTCGCCGCCTCGTTGGTCCCGACCGCGAGGATCGGCGCCGCTGTCAGTCCGCCGGAGGGCTGGCCGTAGCTCGGATTGACCATCGCGCTGGGCAGGAGGCCGGCGAGGAGGCAAGCCAGCAGCGGGGTGCGGCGCGCCGCCGGCCAGGGGGAGAGGGTCATCGACGTGTCCTCAGTCATGGTGCGTGTGCTTCCCTCAGCGTCGCGATTGCTGCTTCGCGACGCCGAACCGCACCACGGTCAGGGCCGTCTCCGGACGACCCTCGAGAATGGGCTCGCCCGCGCGCCCGCTATCCACGAGGCTCCGCAGGGAGAGCGAGAGTTGCCCGACTTTCTGGGCGAGCGTGACGGTCTCGGCCTGGGCCGGCGTCAGGGCCAACGTCGCCGTCTGGCCGGTGGCGACGGTGTTGCCGTTCTTCTCCTGGAGGATCTGCCCGATCGCCAGGACGCGCACGTCCTGGAGCAACGTCTCCGAGACCTGCACCTCCGCGCTCCCGCGCGAGGATTCCTCGTCCCGATAGGTCCGAAGCACGTCCACGTGGTCGTTGGGGAGGATGAAGCCGCCTGCCGTGCTGCTGCCGATCGCGTCGATGGTGATGGCGACGGCGCGCATGCCGGCGGGCAGGATCGCGGCCATGAAGCCGCCGTCGGAGCGGGCGAGCTTCTGCGGCCGGATCGGTTCACCGGCGAGGAAACTCGACCGGGCGATCGACCCGACGATCTCCTCCATGCCGCGGGGCGAATTGGTGCGGGTGATGTAGCCGCTGGTGACGGCATCGTTGGGCCAGGGCTGCCAACGCAGGTCCGGTGCCTGGATGTTCTGGCCCATCGGCAATTCGGCGGCGGCGACGAGCACGTCCGTCATCGGCACGACGGGAGGCGGAACGATGGCGGCCGGCTGCACGACCGGCCTGTCCTCCCCGCTGATCAACAACGCCGCGCCACCACCTGCCACGAGGGCTATGGCAAGGACGGCCAGTCTGGCTGGTTTCATCGCCGAACTCGAACTTGCGACGGCACATCGCCGTGTCGGTTCAGAGTGGCCTGGCATTCCTCAAATTACGGTTAACAAGGAGTAATCGGTTCGACGCATTGCCGAACCGAGGAGCAATGCCGTTCAGACCGCGATCAGGCGAAGCCAGATGGCCGTGTCGGGCAGCACGAGGAGCGCCGAGAGGGCGAGGGCGATGCCGTAGGGCACGCCGGTCTTCGCATCGTGCAGGTGAAGCACGAAGGGAAGGCGGGCGATCGTGGGCGGGAGCGGCTGCTGGCGCAACGCGAGGAGCGTCAGGGTCAGTGCGCCGCCGGCGAGCGAGGCGATGAGGAGGTAGCCGGCCAGCTGGTCGAAGCCGATCCACAGGGCCGTCGCGGCCGCGAGCTTCGCGTCGCCGCCACCGATGAAGCCGAAGGCGAAGAGCGTGAAGGTCACGACGAGGGTCGCGGCGCCGGCGCCGAGGTGCCCGGCGAGATCGTCCCAGCCCAGGCCGGTGGCGACGGCGAAGACCGCGAAGCCGACGACCAGTGCCACCGAGACGGTGTTGGGGATCAGCATCGTCAGGAGGTCCCTGACGGCGGCGTAGGCCATGAGAAACGGAAACACGACGAGGAGGCTGACGCTGGCCATGTCGTTTTCGGTCCTGTCTCTTGCGGGCGCAACATTTCGCGGGCGCGGGTCTCTCGCGGGCGGGAGGCCCTGGGGAACCCCGGCCTTGCCCCATGATCCCGGACCGGGATTAAGAGTCCGTGCCGCGAAACCCGAAAGGGCGCACGCCACGCGCGCGAACGATCCCGCAGATCCGAAACGGAGCGAGGAGCATCGCGGACATCCCGCAATACTCCTCGAAACCGGCAAAATCGGAAGATCTACAGCGAACCGCTCGGCCACCGGGGCCGTAGCCGCGAGACCGTCCCGGGTGCGCGGACCGCGATTACGAGCTCTTGAGGTTGTTCGCCACGGTGGTGAGGGTCGCACGCAGGTTCGTGCCGACCGTTGTCAGAACGGTGACGACGGCGACGGCGATCAGAGACGCGATCAGGCCGTACTCGATCGCGGTCGCGCCGGACTCGTCGGCCACGAAACGCTTGAACATGGTGGTCATGGCAAAACTCCCCTGGAAAGGCATGTGCCGTTCACGCTGTAGGCGTCTCAATCGGCGACAGGTGGAGTGTGCCCCGGCGCCGTTGCCATTGGGTTAAATCGGTCGCCGAAACCCGGGCGGAGGAAACCGCTTCGTGATGTGGTGAAGGGTTGGTTAAAAGCCGCACGCCGCCCTCGGCAGCGGAGCTGGGGGCTCGATCCGAGACTTTTGGTGATCGCACGCGTCGACTTCACGCCACCCGCATTCACGGGCGGTTCCGACGGGGGTCTCTCATCACAAGTCGGACAACGCGATTATCGGTTCGTTTACCGTACTGGTGTCTCTTGGTCGTCGAGCTTCGGCCGGTGGGTGCGTCCCGATGCACCGAGATCAATCACGATCTGCGTCGTGCCGTGCGGTCCAGTGAGCGTCCGATGCACTCCCCAACCAATCCGTCCCACATCCCTCTCCGGATCCTGACGGCGCTTCTCCTGGCCGGGTACGCCGTCTTCGGATGCGGGTCGGTGCGCGCTCAGGCACCGGACGCGCCGCCGACCATCGTGGCGGTCACGGTCGACAACGCCAAGGTCATGCGCCTGCCCGAGAAGACCCAGACCGTCATCGTCGGCAATCCGATGATCGCCGACGTTGCCCTCCAGCGTAACGGCATCCTGATCCTGACCGGGAAGAGCTTTGGCAGCACCAACCTGATCGCCCTCGACGCCGCGGGCCACATGCTGGCGGAATCCACGATCAGCGTGCAGGCACCGCAGGCGGCCGTCATCACGGTTCAGCGCGGTCTCGAGCGCGAATCCTATTCGTGCACGCCGAATTGCCAGCCCTCGATCCAGCTCGGCGATGCGAACAAGTTCTATGGAGAAGTCAGCAGTCAGGCCGAGAACCGCCGCGCCTTGGCTACCGCTGGCGCCGGACCCACGAATCGCTAGCCCGTTCGCGCGCCGGGAGCCGCGAAGGCCGCTCCCCGGACCTCAACGGACCGGTGTATGCCGCTCGCCGGTCTCGGGCGCCGAGGCCAGGCGAAACCCGTCCAGCCCCTCGACCGTGGCCGCGAGGCCCGCGCGCCGGTCGGCGACGTAGCGCAGCGCGCCGGCGACCACCCGCTCGGAATAGGGTTTCGCGATGACCCCGACCGCGCCGGCGAAATCGTCGGGGATGCGCTTGGCGTTCGCGGTCATGAACACGACCGTGGTGTGAGGATCGGCGCTGAGGGCGCGGGCCACCTCGACGCCGGTGGGGCCGTCGATCAGGTGGATGTCCACGAACGCCACGTCGGGGGAGGTCGCCTGCCCCAGGGCGATCGCTTCCGCCGAATTCCCCGCGACGCCGACCGTGATGTGGCCGAGGTCATCGAGCAGGCATTCCAGTTCGAGGGCGATCAGGACCTCATCCTCGACCACGAGGATCCGCAGGGGCGTCTCGGTCATGGGGAAGCCCATTCGGGCCCCGGCGCCCGATCCGTGATGGGACTCTGGAGGGAGATCGCGTCGAGGGGAACGAGGATCTCGACGCGGGTTCCCGGCGCGACGTCGCTCCAGGCGATCACCCCGCGAAGCTGCCGCACCACCATCTCCACCAGGGAGCGACCGAAGCCGGCCGGATTCGGCGTGCCACCGGCCAAACCGACGCCGTCGTCCTCGATCAGCATGCGCAGGCCGTCGTCGCTGCGCTGCGCGCTGATCGTGATGCGCCCGGGCCGGCTGTCCGGGAATGCGTGCCGGACGGCGTTGGTCGCCAGTTCGTGCAACATCAGCGCCAGGGGCGCCGCCATCGCGGCCGATACGGCGATCGAGTCGATCTCCGCGCTGACGGCCGTCCGGTCCGTGTCGAGCCCCGCCACCAGCTCCGAGACGAAGTCGTCGGCGAACTCGCGCAGGTCGAACCGCGTGACGTCGCCGGTGGAGTAGAGCATCCGGTGCACCGTCGAGAGGGCGCCGATGCGCTCCGCCATGCCCTGCAGGGCATCCTTGGCCTCTCCGCGCGGGGTGCGCCGCGCCTTGAGAAGCATCAGCGAGGAGATGACTTGGAGGTTGTTCTTGACCCGATGGTCGACCTCGTGGAGGAGCGCGGTCTTCTGCTCGAGGGCGGCGCGAAGGTGGGCGGTCTGCTCCCCGACCCGTCGTTCGAGCTCGTCGTGCGCGTCCTTCATCGCGACTTCGGTCCGGTACTTGCCGGTCATGTCGGCCTGCGCCGAATAGAAATGCACGATCTGCCCCGTCTCATCGCGCACCGGGGCGACCGTCATGCCGTTCCAGAACGAGGTCCCGTCCTTCCGGTAATTGACCAGCTCGATCTCGATGGGTCGCCCCGCGATCACCGCGTCGCGCAACCGACGCACGGCCCGCGGATCGGTCTCGGGTCCCTGCAGCATGCGGCAGTTCCGACCCGAGATCTCCTCCCAGGCGTAGCCGGTCAGGCTCAGGAAGGCCTCGTTCGCCCAGACGATCGGGTTGTCGTGCTGGCGCGGGTCGGTGAGGACCATGGGCGTCGGACTCGCGGTGAACGCCGCCACGAATGCGCCTGCGCTGATGCCGAGGCCGTGTGCTCCGGTGGCCGGCGTTTCCCTATGCGTCATGATCGGCTTCAGCCAAGACGAGACACCCGAAATGTTGACCTGAACGTTGGCCCGTCGCCGGTCCACTCGGGCGCGACCACAGACTTGAACTGCCGGGAAACCCCGCCGTCAACACCTGGATCGAGGAACCTCTTGGAGGCGATCGGGCCGCTAACAGGAAGATGCGAGACCTCGCGTTAAGATTTCGGAAGGCATGCTGCCGATGGTAAGCGATGCGCCACGGCACGCGGGCCCGGCGACAGCCCCGTGCCGGGGCGGCGCGGAGGCCTGCTATGGTCTGCGGGCATCAAGCCTTTCGGCCCCCAGGAGTTCCATGCCATGGCCCAAAGCGACGCGCTGGAGATCCCGAGCCGCCGCCTCCGACTGAGGGACATCGTCGAGGATCCCCGGATCCTCCTGATGCTCGCCCTGGGCTTCTCGTCGGGATTGCCGCTGCTGCTGGTCCTCGGGACCTTCTCGACGCGCCTCGCCTACTCGGACGTCGACATCAAATCGATCGGCCTGTTCAGCTATCTGGCGCTCCCCTACAGCCTGAAGTTCTTCTGGGCCCCGATCATCGACCGGTTCGACGTGCCGGTGCTGAGCCGGGCGCTGGGCCGCCGCCGGGCCTGGATGATCGCGACCCAGTGCACGGTCGCCCTGTCGCTGAGCCTCATGGCCTTCGCCGATCCCGGCACCAGCCTGGCGCTTCTCGGCCTCGGTGCGTTCCTCGTCGCCTTCTGCGCCGCGACGCAGGACGTGGTCATCGACGGCTGGCGCATCGACGCCGCCGGCACGGACCTGCAGGGGGTGATGGCCGCCACCTCGAACCTCGGCTACCGCCTCGCCCTGATGTCGGCCGGCGCCGGAGCCCTCTTCATCGCCAGCGCCTATGGCTGGAACGTCGCCTACCTGTCGATGGCGGCCCTGATGGCCGTCGGCATGGTGGCCGCGCTGCTCGCTCCGGCCTATGACCGCGCGATCACCGACGCGACGCCGGCCGCCCCGGCGAGGACCTGGACCTTCCGGGGCGCGGTGCTGGAGCCCCTCACCGAACTGCACACGCGGCTCGGCGCCCGCCTCTGGGCGATCCTGCTCCTCGTCGCCCTCTATCGCCTGCCGGACTTCATCTCCGGCGTGATGGCGAGCCCCCTCTACCGGGAGGTGGGGTTCAGCCTCGTGGAGATCGGAGCCGTCTCGAAGCTCTACGGCATCTGGGTGGGTATCGCGGGCGCCTTCGTGGGCGGCTGGGCCATGACGCGCTTCGGCCTGTTCCCCACTCTCGTGGTCGGCGCCTTCCTGGGTGCGGCCTCGAACCTCGCTTTCTCATGGCTGTCCTTCGGCGGACCGGAGGTCTGGCGTCTCACGGCGACGATCTCGATCGACAACTTCTGCGGCTCCTTCGCCGGGATGGCCCTGATCGCCTACATGTCGAGCCTGACCGCGCCGGGCTTCGCGGCGACGCAGTACGCACTCTTCTCCTCGCTCTATGCGCTGCCGGGCAAGCTCGTGGCCGGAACCTCCGGCTTCGTTGTGGCGGCCTACGGATATCCGGTCTTCTTCGCCTTCACGGCGGCGGTCGGCATCCCGGTGGTCGTCCTCTGCCTGCTGGTCGGGCGGGCGGGCGGGCGAAAGGTGTCCGCCGCCGAAGCGACCGCGACGGACCCGGTCCGCCCCGAAGCGGCCGCGGGCGACGAGATCGGCGGGAACCATCCGCGGGGCCCCGGCCTTGCTTCCACCGGCCAGGACCACCCTGGCGCAGGCCGGCCCGCGAAACCCCACCCGGCACACGGATGAGACAGCAGACGTGAGCAACATCAAACTCGTCGACGACACCACCACCGCCCCGGCCGTGAGCCCCGGCATTCCCGGCCTGAGCGAGGCCGATCGCGCGGCTTTGCGGCGCGCCGTCGAGGCGCTGGAGAAGCCCGGCCTCGCGGCGCGGCTCTCGGCCGTGGCCGGCGCGCCCCTGGACATGATCGGACGGGCCCTGCCGGCGCCGGTCACCGACGCGGTGTCGCAGGCGACGGAGAGCGCCATGCGTGCCTCGCTCAAGGTCGCCCTGGCGACGCTGCCGGAGGGGCGCGCGATCGCGGTTCCGGCCGATCCGCTTCTCGCCGGTCCGGCCGACACGGATTCCGCGACGGTCCGCACGACCACGCGCCTGGCGAAGTACCTGCCCTCCAGCGCCTTCGGCCACAAGGCGATGGCCGCCGTCTCCGGTGCCCTCGGGGGCGCCTTCGGCCTCGCGACGCTCGCGATCGAACTGCCGGTCTCCACCACCCTGATGCTGCGCTCGATCGCGCAGATCGCCCGGGAGGAGGGCGAGGACCTCAGCGATCCCGAGAATGCCCTGGCCTGCGTGCAGGTTTTCGCCCTGGGCGGACGCGAGGCGGCGGGCAGCGCGCTCACCGAGAGCGGCTACTTCGCCGTGCGCGCGGCCCTGGCCAAGACGATGGTCGAGGCGGCGCGCTATGCCGGCAACCGCGCCCTCCTCGACGAGGCCGCGCCGGCCCTGATCCGCTTCTCGACGCAGATCGCGGCCCGCTTCGGCCTGGTCGTCTCCCAGAAGGTGGCGGCGCAGGCCGTCCCCATCCTGGGAGCCGTCGGTGGGGCGGCGGTGAACGCCGCCTTCATGGACCACTTCCAGTCCACCGCCCGGGCGCATTTTACCGTGCGGCGGCTGGAGCGGCTCTACGGGGCGGAGCCGGTCCGGGCCGCCTACGAATCCGAGAAGGCGATGCTCGGCCTCTGAAGCCACGCGCCCGGGCGGGCCTCCTCGCAATCAGGCTTTCGGATAGCGGCGCGCGAGGAGGTCGTGGACGAGGCGCGCGGTCTGCACCTCGCCCCCCTCCGGCCGACCGGGTTTGGTGGACGGGTTCCAGCCATACAGGTCGAAATGGACGTGCGCCCGGGTGCCGGGGGCGAAGCGGCGCAGGAACAGGGCCGCCGTGATCGCCCCGGCGAAGGGGCCGCCGGAGACGTTGTTCAGGTCGGCGACCTTCGAATCGAGCAGGCGCGCATAGGGCTTGTGCAGGGGCAGGCGCCAGACCGGATCCGCGACGGCGATCCCGGCCTCGGACACCGCCGCGGCCAGCGCCTCGTCCTCGGTGAAGAAGGCCGGAAGGTCGGGTCCGAGCGCGACCCGTGCCGCCCCCGTCAGGGTGGCGAAGTCGAGGAGCAGGTCCGGTGCGTCGGCATCCGCCAGGGCGAGGGCGTCGGCGAGGATCAGCCGCCCCTCGGCATCGGTGTTGCCGATCTCGACGGTGAGCCCGGCCCGGCTGCGGATCACGTCGCCCGGACGGAAGGCGCTGCCCGAGATGGCGTTCTCCACGGCCGGCACGATCAGGCGCAGGCGCAGGTGCAGCCCCGAGCCCATGACCATGTCGGCGACCGCCAGGGCGGCGGCGGCGCCACCCATGTCCTTCTTCATCAGAAGCATGCCGCTGGACGGTTTGATGTCGAGTCCGCCGGTGTCGAAGGCGACGCCCTTGCCGACCAGGGTCACGCGGGGCGCGTCCGTCGGTCCCCAGGCGAGGTCGATGAGGCGCGGGGCCCGCGGCGAAGCCGCCCCGACGGTGTGGACGAGGGGAAACGCCGCGGCGAGGTCTTCCCCGGTCACGACCGAGACGGTGGCGCCGTGGCGCTCGGCGACCGCGCGCACCGCGGCCTCGATCTCGGCCGGACCGAGATCGTTCGCCGGCGTGTTCACGAGGTCCCGGCCCCGCGCCACGGCCTCGGCGATGCGGGTGACGGCCGCACCGTCGACACCGTCCGGCACGACGAGGGCCGGGCGCTCGGAGCCGGCCTCGCGGTAGCGTGCGAAGCGATAGCTCCCGAGGAGCCAGGCGAGGGAAGCGGCGCCGGCATCGAACCCGTCCGCGGGAACGAGGCGATAGGTGCCGGGCGGCAGGGCGCCGGGGAGCTTGCCGGCGATCAGCGGATCGCTGCGATCGCCCAGGCCGAACAGGATCTGCCCCAGCCGACCGTCGGCCGCCGGGAGGAGGGCGATCCGCCCGGCCTTCGGCACGAACTCGGTCGCGCGGGCATAGGCCGCCTGCGGGGCCGGCAGCGCCGCCTCGACTTGCGGCCAGCTCTCTGGAGTGACGCCGAGGATCGGGATCGCGTCGCCCGGATCGGCAACGAGGCGGGACAGAGTCTGGATCATGGCGCTCGCGAGGGCAGGGGCGGGAGATTAACGGCGGGTTAGGGTTAACGCTCTATCACCGGGGCAACGGGAGCGCGAAGCGCTCGCCGGAGCAAATGCTAGGCCCCTGCGGGCCGTCGTGGAGCGCGTCATGGTCCGGCCGCTGGTCAACTTCTCCCGGGTGCGCCCGATGCCCGTCCTGGCGGCAGCGCTCGTGGCGGCCCTCACCGCCGGTTGCCAGTCCCGGTCGCCGGAAACGACCGGCTCCATCGGGGGGATCTCCCTTCCGGGTTTCGGCCGCTCCCCGAGCCCCGCCGTCATCAGCCGACGGGAGGTCGAGGCCCTCGGCGAGAAGTACGCCGCCGACTCGAACGACCTGTCGCTGGCCCTGCGCTACGCCCAAGCCCTGCGCGCCACGAACCAGAAGACGCAGGCCGTCGCGGTCCTGCAGCAGGCGGCCCTGCGCAACCCGAAGAACAACACCGTCCTGGCTGCCTACGGCAAGAGCCTGTCCGAGGTCGGCCGGTTCCAGGAAGCGGCCGACGTCCTTCAGAACGCCCACACGCCGGCGCGTCCCGACTGGCGCGTCCTCTCCGCCCAGGGCGCGGTGGCGGACCAGCTCAACGACCACACCCGGGCCCAGGGCTTCTACGAGGCGGCGCTGAAGATCCAGCCGGACGATCCCGTCATCCTGTCGAACCTCGGACTCTCCTACGCCCTCGGCCGCCAGCTGCCGCAGGCCGAGGCGACCCTGCGGCGGGCCGCCGAACAGCCCCGCGCCGACGCACGGGTACGCCAGAACCTCGCCCTGGTGCTCGGGCTGCAGGGCAAGTTCGCCGAGGCGGACGCCGTCTCTCGCCAGGATCTCTCGCCCGAGGAAGCGGCGGCCAACACCGCGGCGCTGCGGGCCTTCGTGGCGCAGCCAAACAGCTGGAAGGCGCTGAAGGCCGCGGATGCCCGCAGCGCCCGGCCGATGCGCCCGGTCGCCTCTGGCCCGGCGGAATGAGGCCGTCTGCCCCCGATGGGGCGGGTGACTTGAGGTTAACCGCAGGTTAAGGCCCACGGCCTAGTTACAAGATGGACAGGACGCGGAGCGACGCCAGCCCGCGGCTGTGCCCCCTGAAGAGGAGAGCGCGTGCGTTGGGGGACTGATCGCTGGCGCTTCTATCGGCTGATCGGACGCGAAGTCGCGCGCTCGGTGCGCGACACCTATGCCCGGGTCACCGGCCGACCCGATATTCTGGCCCGCGCCCGCGTCACAGCGCTCGTCATCGCACCGCACGACCTACGCACCAGCGACGCGACCTTCGCCGACGACATCTATGCCGGCCTGTTCGTCTTCGCCGGGCGCTCCCTGTCTGTGAGCGGTCGCTCGCCCTTCGACTACGCACCGCCCTCTCCGGAATGGGCCGACATCCTCTACGGCTTCGGCTGGCTGCGCCACCTGCGCGCGGCGGATACGGCCCTGGCCCGCGCCAATGCCCGCGCCTTCGTGGCCGATTTCATCGCCGGCCGGGGCGACGCGGCCCTCGCCCGGCCGACGCCGGTCGCCGCCCGCCGGCTGATCTCCTTCCTGTGCCAGTCGCCGCTCGTCCTGGAGGGGGCCGACCACGCCTTCTACCAGGCTTTCCTAAAGGCCCTCGGCAAAACGGCCCGCGACCTCGAGAGCGACCTGCGCCGGAGCATCTCCCCGCAAAACCGCCTGCTGGCGGCGGTGGCGCTCTGCTACGCGGGCCTGTGCTGCGACGGCATCCAGGCGATCCTGCGCCGCTCGACCCGCATCCTGGTGCGGGAACTCGAGCGACAGATCCTGCGCGACGGCGGCCATCGCAGCCGCGATCCGCGCTTCGCCATGGAACTGCTCCTCGACCTGCTGCCCCTACGCCAGAGCTTCCTGTCGCGCAGCATCGACCCGCCGGAAGCGCTCCTGCACGCCATCGACCGCATGCTGCCGCTCCTGCGCCTGCTCCGGCACCCCGATGCGTCGCTGAGCCACTTCAACGGCATGGGCGCCACGGCGGCCGACCACCTGGCCACCCTGCTGGTCTACGACGGCGCCCTGGCCCAACCGATGATGCACGCGCCGAATTCCGGCTACGAGCGCCTGGAGGGCGGGCGGGTCCTCGTCGTCGCCGATGTCGGCGCGCCGCCGCCGCTGCCCGATTCCATCAACGCCGGGGCAGGGTGCCTGTCCTTCGAGATGTCGAGCGGCCCCCAGCGCATCGTCGTCAATTGCGGCCTGCCCGCGAGCGGACCCGAGTTGCGCCGTCTCGCCCGCAGCACCGCCGCCCATTCCACCGCGACGGTCGGCGACACCTCGTCCTGCCGCTTCCTCGTCGGGGGGGGAGCCTGGTACGAGCGCTGGGCCGTGACCTGGCTCTCGCACCGGATCGGACCCGTGATCCTGCGCGGCCCGCGCGACGTGAAGTCCGAGCGGACGACGGAGGAGGGCGCCACCATCCTGGCGGCGCGCCACGACGGCTATGCGGGCGATCTCGGCATCGTCCACGAACGACGCTGGCGCCTGGCGAGCAACGGCAACGTCCTCGAAGGCGAGGACGCCTTCCTGCGTCCGCCGGCCGGCAAGCGGGGCAAGGCCCGGCATCGGCCGCAGGAGGTGGCGGTGCGCTTCCACCTCCATCCGGCGATCGCCGCACGCGGTCTCGACGACGGCCGCCTCGAACTGACCTCGCCGATCGGCGAAATCTGGCATTTCGGTGCCGAGGGCGTGCCCGTGGCCCTGGAGGAGAGCGTCTACTTCGCGGGGATCACCGGCGCCCGGCGCACCGACCAGATCGTCCTCTACCTGCCGGTCGCGGACGACACCCGCATCCGTTGGGGCTTCGCCCGGGTTCCGGCGCGCCAGGGCTGAGGGGACGACTGGCCGCAGCGCACAATTTCATGGTAGGCGCCGCTCAGTTTCTCGTCGCTTGCCTCCGGACGCAACGCCATGTCGCATGACCAGGTGCGGGTCACCCGCGCACTCCTCTCCGTCTCGGACAAGGACGGCCTCGTCGCGTTCGCCACCGCCCTCGACCGCCTCGGCATCGCGCTCGTGTCCACGGGCGGGACGCACAAGGCTCTGCGCGAGGCCGGACTCCCGGTCACCGAGGTCGCCGACCTGACCGGCTTTCCCGAGATGATGGACGGGCGGGTGAAGACCCTGCATCCCGGCGTCCACGGGGGCCTGCTGGCGGTGCGCGACAACCCCGAGCATCAGGCCGCCCTGGCGGCGCACGGGATCCGCGCCATCGATCTCCTGGTGGTCAACCTCTACCCGTTCGAGGCGACCGTGGCGAAGGGCGCCGCCTACGACGACTGCGTCGAGAACATCGACATCGGCGGCCCGGCAATGATCCGCGCCGCCTCGAAGAACCACGCCGACGTCGCGGTCGTGGTGGACGTCGCGGACTACGCCGATCTCCTCGCCGAGCTGGAGGCGAATGCCGGCAGCCTGCACGCGCAGACCCGCCGCCGCCTCGCCCAGAAGGCCTACGCCCGCACGGCGACCTACGATGCGGCCATCGCCAACTGGCTCGCCGGCCAAATCGAAAGCGCGGCGACGCCCACCTATCGGGCTTTCGGCGGCAGCCTCGCCCAGCCCCTGCGCTACGGTGAGAATCCCCACCAGAGCGCGGCCTTCTACCGGTCTCCCGGCCTGCCGCGCCCGGGCGTCGCCACGGCGCGCCAGCTCCAGGGGAAGGACCTGTCCTACAACAACCTCAACGACACCGACGCGGCCTACGAATGCGTGGCCGAGTTCGACCCGGCGCGCTCGGCGGCGGTGGCGATCATCAAGCATGCCAATCCCTGCGGCGTGGCCGAGGGCGCGAGCCTCGTCGAAGCCTACGAGCGTGCCCTCAGCTGCGATCCGACATCCGCCTTCGGCGGCATCGTCGCCCTGAACCGCCCCCTGGATGCCGAGGCCGCGCGCCGGATCGTCGAGATCTTCACCGAAGTGATCATCGCACCGGACGCCTCCGCCGAGGCGATCGCGATCGTCGCGGGCAAGAAGAACCTGCGCCTCCTCCTGGCCGACGGCCTGCCCGATCCGCGCGGGGCCGGCGAGACCGTGAAGACCCTCGCGGGCGGCCTCCTGGTCCAGGCCCGCGACGCCGCGGTGGTCGACGACATGCCGCTGACGGTCGTCACGCAGCGCGCGCCGTCGGAGCGCGAATACGCCGACCTGCGCTTCGCCTACCGGGTCGCGAAGCACGTCAAGTCGAACGCCATCGTGTATGCGCGCGACGGCGCGACGGTCGGCATCGGAGCCGGACAGATGTCGCGGGTGGATTCCGCGCGCATCGCCGCCTGGAAGGCCGCCGAGGGCGCCAAGCGCCTCGGCGCGACCGAGAGCCTGGCCAAGGGCTCAGTGGTCGCGTCCGACGCCTTCTTCCCCTTCGCCGATGGGCTGATCGCGGCAGCGGAAGCCGGCGCCACGGCGGTGATCCAGCCGGGCGGCTCGATGCGCGACGCCGACGTGATCAAGGCCGCCGACGCGGCGGGTCTCGCCATGGTGTTCACCGGCCACCGCCATTTCCGGCACTGACGCCTCGCCCGGGCGGCTGGGAACGGCTACGCTTCTTCGAGTCCACGAGGCCCGATCCCATGACTCATACGCACCAATCCAGCCGCCGCGACGAGCGCCGGGCGGCGGGCAAGCGCCTGCGCGAGCAGGTCTCGCGGGAGTCGCACGCCGACTGGCGGCCCGCACCGCAGCGCGATCCCCTCGCGATCCTCGAGGCCGGGGAAACCGGCCGGCTCGCCGAGCTCGTGCCCCTGCGCCGCGAGCGGATGCGGGCCGACCCGTTCGCCTTCCTGCGCGGGGCCGCCGCCGTGATGGCGGCGGACCTCGAGGGCGTACCGGTGCCGGGCATCCCGGTTCAGGCCTGCGGCGACTGCCACATCGGCAATTTCGGCGTCTACCGCAGCCCCGAGGGGCAGACGCTGTTCGACATCAACGATTTCGACGAGACCCTGTGGAACGTCGACTTCACCGTCGACGTGAAGCGCCTCGCCGCCAGCATCGCCCTGGCCGCCCTGCCGCACGGCGCGGACAAGGCGCGCCGTGCGGCGCGGGCCGGCGTCCGGGCCTATCGCGAACACATGCGCGAGCTCGCGGCCCTCTCGCCCCTGGCGATCTGGCACAGCCGGATCGACCTCGACCACGAGGTCGGGCGCCTCGGCGACGGCGACCTCTGCCGGCGCCTCCTGTCCGAGGCCGGGACCGAGAATGCCGATGGCCTCAGCCGCGGCGACGTGCCCACCCTCGCGGTGGCCCCGCACGAGACGGACCCGGTGGAGTGGCGCATCGCCGACAAGGCGCCGATCATCTTCCACGAGGGGCCCCGCGGCCTCACCGAGGCGGTGCGCGACGCGGCGGCGGCCCTGCTCGCCTACCCGCACAGCCTCACCGCCGACCGCTGGACCCTCCTCTCGCGCTACGCGCAGCGCGACGTCGCCTTCAAGGTCGTCGGCATCGGCTCGGTGGGGCTGGTCTGCACCGTCGGGATCTACAGCGACGCGGACGGCGCCCCGCTGTTCCTGCAGATCAAGGAAGCCCGCCCGTCCGTGATCGGCCAGCTCGCGCTCAAGCCCTTCAGCGTCGCCTCGGAGGGCCAGCGGGTCATCGACGGCCAGCGGATCATGCAGGCGGCGAGCGATCTCTTCCTCGGCACGACGGTCTCCGACGCGAGCGGCCGCTGCTACTACGTGCGCCAGCTGAAGAACCGGAAGCTGTCGGCGGTGGCGGAGATCCTCGCCGAGAGCGGGGCCAAGCCCTACGCCCGGCTCTGCGGCACGACCCTCGCCCGCGCCCATGCCCGCTCGGGCGATGCCGCGATGATCGCCGGCTATCTCGGCAAGGGATCCGCCTTCGACGAGGCGGTCGCCGACTTCGCCATGGCGTATGCCCGCCAGAGCATCGCCGACCACGCCCTGCTGGTCACCGACTTCCTGACGACGCCTGAGCCTCAAGCCACCTGAAACGAAAAGGGCCCCGCCTCGCGGCGGGGCCCCTCTGGGGAGAGCCGGCCTCAGCGGACCGGGTTCTCGTCGTAGGTGAAGATGTCGCGGTCCTTGGTCTCCGGGATGAAGAGGAGGCCGATGACGAAGGTCATCGCCGCGATCGCGATCGGGTACCACAGGCCGTTATAGATGTTGCCGGTCTGGGCGACGATGGCAAAGGAGGTGGCCGGCAGCAGGCCGCCGAACCAGCCGTTGCCGATGTGATAGGGCAGCGACATCGAGGTGTAGCGGATGCGGGTCGGGAACAGCTCCACCAGGGCCGCCGCGATCGGGCCGTAGACCATCGTCACGTAGAGGACGAGGATCGTCAGGATGCCGATGACGATGAGCTTCTGGCCCGTGAAGATGTCGATCGGGTTGGCGACCTTCACGATGGTGGCGTTGCCGGCGGGCGCCGGGTAGCCGGCGGCGGTCAGGGCGGCGGGAACCGACTTGGCGAAGGCCGGGTCGGCGACGGGGAAGTCCTTGCCCGCGATGGTCACGATGGTCGCCGCGCCCGCGGCGACCGGCTCGGTGGTGTAGTTCACGGCCGAACGGGCGAGCAGCGCCTTGGCGACGTCGCACTCCTTGGTGAACTTGGCGGTGCCCACCGGATTGAACTGGAACGAGCACTCGTCCGGGTTGGTCTTGACCACCACCGGCACCGTGGACTGCGCCTGGTAAAGCGCCGGGTTGGCGTTGGCGGTGAGCTGCTCGAACAGCGGGAAGTAGGTCAGCGCCGCGATCAGGCAGCCGCCGAGGATCACCGGCTTGCGCCCGATCTTGTCGGAAAGCGCGCCGAAGAACAGGAAGCCGCCGGTGGCGAGAAGCAGCGACCAGGCGATCAGCACGTTGGCGGTGAACTGGTCGACCTTGAGAATGCTCTGGAGGAAGAACAGGGCGTAGAACTGACCGGCGTACCAGACCACGGCCTGACCCGCGGTGAGGCCGAGGAGCGCGAGCAGCGCCCACTTGGCGTTGCGCCACTGGCCGAAAGCCTCCGAGAGCGGCGCCTTCGAGTGGGTGCCCTCTTCCTTCATCTTCTTGAAGGCTGGGCTCTCGTTCATCTGCAGGCGAATCCAGACGGAGATGCCGAGCAGCACGCAGGAGACGAGGAACGGGATGCGCCAGCCCCAGGCCTGGAAGGCCGTGATGGTGGTCTGGGTGCCGTCGGCGGCCGTGGTGACGGTGGGCGCGTAGGCGCCGTTCACGTAGCCCTGCGTCGACAGGATGATGACCAGCGAGAGCAGCAGGCCCAGCGTCGCCGTCGTCTGGATGAAGGCGGTGTAGAAGCCGCGGCGGCCGCGGGGCGCGTGCTCGGCCACGTAGACGGCGGCGCCACCGTACTCGCCGCCCAGAGCCAGGCCCTGCAGCATGCGCAGCGCCAGCAGCGTCACCGGGGCGACCCAGCCGATGCCGTAGCCGTTCAGGGTGTCGTAGGAGGGCAGCAGGCCGACGCAGAAGGTCGAGATGCCCATGATGAGGATGGTGATGAGGAAGGTGTGCTTGCGCCCGACCATATCGCCGAGCCGGCCGAACACCAGGGCGCCGAAGGGCCGGACCAGGAAGCCCGCCGCGAAGGCCAGCAGCGCAAAAATGTTCCGCGTCGCTTCCGGGTAGGCCGAGAAGAACTGCGCTCCGATGATCGTCGCGAGCGATCCATAAAGGTAGAAATCGTACCACTCGAAGACGGTACCGAGGGAAGAGGCTAGGATGACTTTCTTCTCGCCGGCGCTCATCGGCCGTGTGGCCGAATCGCTGACGGGAATTGCGCTGGACGCAACCATGGGACGTTTCTCCAAGTCTTGTTTTGCCCAGGCGTAGTCCGCCCGTGACGTGTTGGACCCTGCGGCGACCGCAGCATTGCGGCAAAAGCTGCCCGGACTGTTCAGCCCGCGGCTCGCCTGAGCCTAAGTCTGAGGACCCGCGGCTCGATGCTAGGCCATGCCACGTTTTCGCCCAAGTCCCCCGACGACCGCGAGAGATCGAATCCAGATATTTTTTTAGCCGTCCGCGAAGTTTTTTTGTCTTTGGCCGGGATTAAAGTCCGGCCCGGAAACGAAGAGGGGCGCGACTCGCGTCGCGCCCCCCTCGAGTGGCCTTCGTTTGCGTCAGCGGCGGCTAGTGCGCGTGGGCGCCGTCGGCACCGATTCCCGTCTCGGAGCGAACGAACTGCGCGTCGAACAGTGCGCGCTCGGCTTTCGCCCGCCGGGTGTTGTCGAGCTTCGAGACGAGGAAGATCGTCAGGAAGGCCAGCGGCATCGAGAACAGGGCCGGGTTGTCGTAGGGGAAGATCGCCACGGGATTGCCGAAGGTCGTCACCCAGACTGCCTTCGACAGCACCACCATCCCGACCGCCGCGACGAGGCCGACGAGGCCGCCGATGAGGGCACCCCAGGTGGTGGTGCCCTTCCACAGGATCGACATGGTCAGGACCGGGAAGTTGCAGCTGGCCGCCACCGAGAAGGCGAGGCCGACCATGAAGGCGACGTTCTGGTTCTCGAAAACGTAGCCGAGATAGATCGCCACGATGCCGATGACGACGGCGGCGATCTTGGAAAGCCGGACCTCCGCCGCCTCGTTGGTGCGCCCGCGGGCGATCACCTGAGCGTAAAGGTCGTGGCTGACCGCCGAGGCGCCGGCGAGCGTCAGGCCCGCCACCACCGCCAGGATGGTCGCGAAGGCCACGGCCGAGATGAAGCCCAGGAAGTACGGGCCGCCCACCGCGTTGGCGAGGTTCACCGCCACCATGTTGGTGCCGCCGATCATGCCCTTGAGCTTGTCGAAGGCGCCGGCCGCGTCGAGGGAGAAGTAGGCCGGGTCGGACATCAGCAGGGCGATACCGCCGAAACCGATGATGAAGGTGAGGATGTAGAAGTAGCCGATCAGGCCGGTGGCATAGAACACCGACTTGCGCGCCGCCTGGGCGTCCGACACCGTGAAGAAGCGCATCAGGATGTGCGGCAGGCCGGCCGTGCCGAACATCAGGCCGACACCCAGCGAGATCGCCTCGATCGGATTGTTGACGAGGCCGCCCGGCGCCATGATCGCGTCACCCTTGGGGTGGGTGGCGACGGCAGCGGCGAACAGGGTCTCGGGGTTGAAGCCGTACTTGTACAGCACGGCGCCGGCCATGAAGGTCGCCCCGCCCAGCAGCAGGCAGGCCTTGATCACCTGCACCCAGGTGGTCGCCTTCATGCCGCCGAAGGCCACGTAGACGATCATCAGCACGCCGACGATGATGACCGCGTAGAGGTAGGGCAGGCCGAACAGGAGCTGGATCAGCTTCCCCGCGCCGACCATCTGGGCGATCAGGTAGAACGCCACCACCACCAGCGTGCCGGTGGCCGATATGATGCGGATCGAGGTCTGGTCGAGGCGGAAGGAGGCGACGTCCGCGAAGGTGAACTTGCCGAGGTTGCGCAGGCGCTCCGCGATCAGGAACAGCACGATCGGCCAGCCGACGAGGAAGCCAGTGGAGTAGATCAGGCCGTCGAAGCCCGAGGTGTAGACCAGGCCCGAGATGCCCAGGAACGAGGCGGCGGACATGTAGTCGCCCGCGATGGCCAGGGAGTTGGTGCCGGCCGAGATGCCGCCGCCGGCGGCATAGAAATCGGCCGCCGACTTGGTGCCCTTAGCGGCCTTGTAAGTGATGCCGAGGGTGAACAGCACGAAGAACGCGAACATGCCGATGGCCGGCCAGTTCGTCGCCGACTGCTTGACCGCGCCGAGATCGGGGCCCGCCGCGTAGGCCGCCGTCACCGCCAGGGCCGCCAGAGCGGTGCCGAGGACGAGGGGATGCTTCGCGCGGATCATCGGCCGAGATCCCGCTTGAGGGCAGCGGTCAGCTGGTCGAAGCGGCCGTTGGCGCGCTGGACGTAGATGCCGGTGAGGATGAAGGCGAGCACGATCACGGCGACGCCGAGGACGAGGCCGAGGGAGGCGGTGCCGCCGCCGATCTTGACGGCGAGCAGCGCCTTGTCGAAGGCGATCAAGCCGATGAAGCCGAAATAGATCAGCAGCATGATGATGGTGAGGGTCCAGCCGAAGCGTGTCCGCTCGTGGACCAGTTCCTTGAAGTGCGGGCTCTGCGCGATCCGCGCAGTCTCCAGATCGGCCATGACGATTTTCTCCCAGGGATCCGCCTCTTGTCAGGGCGGCTTCCGGATTGAAGGCGTGTGAATTGTCGGCGCAGCAAATTGCGCGGACACGGGGTTGCCGTATCCGCGCGATCGAAGAGAACGGGGCGCTCAGTGCGTCCGGTTCTGACGATTCTCGATGAGGTCGTCGACCACCGCCGGCTCGGCGAGCGTCGAGGTGTCACCCAGCGAGGAGAACTCGTCCTCGGCGATCTTGCGCAGGATGCGGCGCATGATCTTGCCCGAGCGGGTTTTCGGCAGGCCCGGCGCGAACTGGATCAGATCCGGCGAGGCGATCGGACCGATCTCCTTGCGGACCCAGGTCACGAGTTCCTTGCGCAGTTCCTCCGAGCCCTCCTCGCCCTCCATCAGGGTGACGTAGGCGTAGATGCCCTGGCCCTTGAGATTGTGGGGATACCCGACGACCGCCGCCTCTGAGACCTTCGGGTGC
Organism: Methylobacterium sp. Leaf94; assembly: GCF_001426045.1. NCBI lineage: Bacteria > Pseudomonadati > Pseudomonadota > Alphaproteobacteria > Hyphomicrobiales > Methylobacteriaceae > Methylobacterium > Methylobacterium sp. Leaf94. The sequence goes on along the minus strand of NZ_LMRM01000064.1, from coordinate 38,632 downwards.
GCGACGAGGGAGGATTCCACCTCCGCCGTGCCCATCCGGTGGCCCGAGACGTTGATGACGTCGTCGACGCGGCCGGTAATCCAGTAATAGCCGTCCGCGTCGCGGCGGCAGCCGTCGCCGGTGAAGTAGTTGCCCGGATAGGTCGAGAAGTAAGTCTGCTCGAAGCGCTCGTGGTCGCCGTAGACCGTACGCATCTGGCCGGGCCAGGAATCCTTGATGCAGAGGTTGCCCTCGCACGGCCCGTCCAGCGTCTTGCCCTCGGCATCGACCACGATGGGCTGGACACCGAAGAACGGCCGCGTCGCTGAGCCGGGCTTCAGCTTGGTCGCGCCCGGCAGGGGCGTGATCAGGATGCCGCCGGTCTCGGTCTGCCACCAGGTGTCGACGATGGGGCAGCGGGAATCGCCCACGACCTTGTAGTACCAGTCCCAGGCCTCCGGATTGATCGGTTCGCCGACCGAGCCGAGGACGCGCAGGGACGCGCGGGAGGTCTTCTTCACCGGGCCTTCGCCACCGCCCATGAGCGAGCGGATCGCCGTCGGGGCAGTGTAGAAGATGTTGACCTTGTGCTTGTCGACAACCTCCCAGAAGCGGGAGTTCGACGGATAGGTCGGGATTCCTTCGAACATCAGGGTCGTCGCGCCGTTCGCGAGGGGCCCGTAGACGATGTAGGAGTGGCCCGTGACCCAGCCGACATCGGCCGTGCACCAATAGACCTCGCCCTCGCGGTAATCGAAGACGTACTGGTGCGTCATCGAGGCGTAGACGAGGTAGCCGCCGGTGGTGTGGACGACGCCCTTCGGCTGACCGGTCGACCCCGAAGTGTAGAGGATGAAGAGCGGGTGCTCGGCCTCCACCGGCTCGGCCGGGCATTCGTCGGTGACCTGGGCGGCGGCCTCGTCGTAATAGACGTCGCGGCCGGGCTCCATGGCGATCGACGACCCGGTGCGGCGCACCACGACCACGTGGTCGACGCTGTCCTGGGGCAGGCGCGCGATGGCGGAATCCACATTGGCCTTAAGCGGCACCTTGCGGCCGCCGCGCAGGCCCTCGTCCGCCGTGATGACCATCTTCGAGGCGCAGCCCTCGATGCGCCCGGCCAGCGAATCCGGCGAGAAGCCGCCGAACACGATGGAGTGGATGGCGCCGAGGCGGGCGCAGGCGAGCATCGCGTAGGCAGCCTCGGGGATCATCGGCAGGTAAATCGTGACCCGGTCACCCTTGGACACGCCACGATTGCGCAGGACGTTGGCCATCTTGCCGACTTCAGAATGAAGCTGGCGATAGGTGATGTGCTTGGACTCGCTCGGGTCGTCACCTTCCCAGATGATCGCGACCTGATCGCCCCGCGACGCGAGGTGGCGGTCGATGCAATTGTAAGCGACGTTCGTCCGCCCGTCCTCGAACCACTTGATCGAGATGTGACCGGGCTCGAAACTCGTGTTCTTCACTTTCGTGAAGGGTGTCATCCAGTCGATGCGCTTGCCGTGCTCGCTCCAGAACCGCTCTGGATCGGCGACAGAGGCCTCGTACATGGCCAGGTACTTCGCGTTGTCGACGTGGGCGCCCTCGCTCCACGTCGAACGCACTTCGACTACCTTCTCGTCCATCGCGTTGTCCCTATCGGTGCCCGATCGTATCGCGACTGTTCACGCAGCCGGGTCTTCCAAATACCGTCATAGGCTCAACGAGATATTCCCCGCAAGCACCCATATGGCGCGGTGCGGGACAGGACCGGTCTTTTGTCTGAACACTCGTCAGTTGCACCCAATGCAGATGCCGGTCTCGACCTTCTTGTCGATGGCGCGCTGCTTGCGGGTGGTGTCCGACACGCGATCCTCTTCGGGGGCGGCCGCCCGGCCTGGAGGCTTGGTCACGCCGGTCGAAGTGATATTCCGGAACTGGCCGGCCGATCCTAGATTCGGCTCGGTGCCACTCTGTTGGGCCAGGGCCACCCCCGGCAGACCGATCGCCAGACCGGCGATCAACGTCAACGCACGCATCATCGTCTCCATGGCAGGGGAGGGCTCCTCTCCGCTGTGAATCCAACGCGCGCTGCGTGGGCCGGTTGCAGCGACCCCGGCCCGGTGTCAGGCCCGTTTCGTCGCCCCCGGTACGGGGAAGAGCATCTCCACCAGGGTTCCCTCGTCCTTCCGGCTGGAGATGCGGAAGCGACCGTGATTGGCCTCGGTCAGGGCCTTGGTCAGCGGCAGCCCGAGTCCGGTACCGCGGGATGGTTCGACCCGGGAGCCCGACCGGAAGGGATGCAGGGCGCCCTCCATCTCAGCCGCCGTCATCCCGACCCCGGTATCGCGGATGCGCAGGGCGATCTCCCCGCGATCCGCGAGCGACGTCGACACGATGACCTGTCCGCCGGCCTCGGTCAGCGCGATGGCGTTCGCGATGACGTTCATGGTCGCCTGGCGCACGAAACGCTCGTCGGCCGAGAGAACCGGCAGGTCGGTGGAGAAGCTGGTGCGCAGGACGATGCGCCGGCGGACGGCCTCCGGGTGGAGGAGGGTGACGCAGTGCGTCACCACGTCGTTCAGCGCGATGTCCGCGACGACGCGGTCGATCTTCCCGGCCTCGATCCGCGCCAGGTCCAGTAGATCCGTGAGGAGATCCAGCAGGCGCGCGCCCGAGGCGTGCACCTCCCGGAGGGATACGCGGTAACGCTCCGACCCCACGGGACCGACGGTCTCGTCGACGAGGCCCCCGAGCGAATCGAGCATCTGCTTGACCGGCGCCTGAAGGGTCTGAGCGACCTGAGCCAGGAGCTCGGCCTGCTGCGAGATCGCCTCCCGTGCCGCGATCGAACTCCGCAGGTCGGCCCCGCTCCGGTCGGCGGCTGCGGCCTCGTCGCGGATCACGGCGCAGACACGTTCCTCCGCGTCCCCCGAGAGCGGCAGCACCTTCACCCGAAGGCGCCGTCCCGTGCCGCGCACCGCCACCGGCACCTCGTCCCGCACCATTGAGCCCGGCTCGGCATGCAGGCGTGCCAGCAGATCGACGGCATGCTCCGAGGCGAACAGGCCAAGGAAGCTCGCGCCCACCACCTCGCGCGGATCGAGCCCGAAGGTCTCGGCGGTCCGGCGGTTCAGGGAGAGGATGCGGGCCTGGTGGTCGAGCAGCACGATGCCGTCCTCCAGCGCATCGAGGACCGCGCGGGCATCCACGCTATGGCGGGCGGCGAAATCCTGGGCGATCGCGGTCGCCGTCGCGGCGCGGGCTTCCTCGCTCGGCTCGGCATCGCGGGCGAGCAGGAGGTGGGCCGGTCGGCCGGCCCAATCGAGGGCGGAATGCTCGATCAGGACGCTGACCCGTCCGCCGTCCCGGGTCGTCAGCACCAAGGGTGCCTCACCCGCCGGTCGGGCCTGGGGATCGAGGCCACCGAACAGGTGTCCGATCCCACCGGCCGCCGTCAGATCCTCCCGCGTCGCGTACCCGACGAGGCGGAGGAGGGTCTGGTTGGCAAACAGCACGGTGTCGTCGCGATAGACCAAGACGCCGGAGGGGATGCGCTCCAGGGTCGCCACCATGGAGGCGTCGGGCGACAGGTCGTCGGCCGACCGCGCGAACGGAACCGGAAACGGCATCACCGCGCAGGGAAGGCTGGGCTCGGCCTCCCTGTCCGAACGATCGTCGCCCGCGAACCGGGCACCGAGGGCCCGTGCGATCTCGCGGAACGCCGCGTGCTCGTGGCTCGAGAGATGCGGATCGCCGGAATCGACCGCCGGCTCGACCGGCACATCGGCCTCGGTATGCGAGGCCGCGGGCGCGTCGGGCACGACCGCGTCCGCGGTCGTCGCCTGGGCGGGCGCCGCCGCGACCGTCGGTGCCGGCGGCGCCGCGACGGGACCTGTGATCGACCGGATCTGCCCGAAGCCGCGACATCCCGATCCGGCCCGGCTCTTCGGAGCGCCGGACATTTCGAGATCGCAGAGGGCGCCATCCGCCGCGATCAACGTCAGCGGGATCGCCCGGAAGGTCCGCCCAAGATCGAGGGCGGCGAGAAGGCCGCCGGCATCGCGCAGGATGTCCGCATCCGCCAGCGCCTGCCAGCTCCGCCCCTCAAGGCGCCGGCGCAAGCCCGGTCCGGCCGCCGACGAAACCTGGAGGATCGTCCCCGCCGCGTCGCTTTCCCAGGTGAAGCGCTGCCGGGCGACGATCGGCTCCCCCGTCTCCACGACGGGTTCGCTCGCGACCGGCGCGCCCGTGTGCTCCGCCGCGTCCGGCTCGGCGATCGCAGCCGTGTCGACGGCCGGCACACCGGGTGCGCGGCGCCCGCGGAGAGCCTGCAGACGCATCGGGAGCGGTGAGTTCGCGAGGAGCACGACCGCGTCGCGCGACTCGGCGAGGGCAATGCGCATCACGCTGACCAGGACCGGCGGTGCCAGGCGCCGGGCATCGAGATGCAGGCGCATGAGCACCGGCTGGTCCTTTCGCAGGCGAGCCTGCGCGATCTGCTCGCCGAGCCTGAGCCCCGCGTCGACGCGGCCGTCCGCTCCGCTGATGCCGTCCCGCAGATTCGCGGCCCGCGGCGACGCGTGCAGGATGCGCGTCCCGTCCGCATCAAGGAGCAGAACCGCCGTCTTCGAATCGCTCAGGCTGGGGCCGAGGCGCGAATCATCCGCGCATCGACGCAGAGCCGCCTGAATCGCCCCGTCGTCATTCCCGCCAGGCCCTGAGGCTCCACTCTCGAACATCCGCACCTGTTTCGCGTGACGAATCTTGGAACGTGACGTCCTTTTTACCGCGTCACCGCCTCTCCATAAGCCACGAGAGGGGCCGCCGCACGTTTACCTGTTGTCAACCTTAATGCGCCCGAGCAGGGTGGCATAGGGCCGGCGCTGTGCTATTGTGCAGTGCACAACGCGCCATCAACAACGAGATCGAGGAGAGGATAATGAACAGCACCCCGAATTACGAGGTTCCCGCCGAGATGCGCGATTTCGCCGAGAAGAGCGTCGATCAGGCCCGCAAGGCGTTCGACACCTTCATCAGCGCCGCCCGCCGCACCGCCGACACCGTGCAGGGCTCCGCCGAGATGGCGCGCACCAACGCCCAGGACGTGTCCGCCCGCGGCTTCGAATTCGCCGAGCAGAACGTGACGGCGGCGTTCGACCTCGCCCAGAAGCTCGTCCGCTCCCGCGACCTGCAGGAAGCGATGCAGCATCAGGCCGAGTTCGTTCGCAGCCAGTTCGCCGCCATCCAGGCCCAGGCCAAGGAATTCGGCGGCCTCGCCCAGTCGGCGATGCAGCAGAGCGCCGAGAAGGCCAAGGGCGCCATGCAGGAGGGCGCCGAGCACGCCCGCAAGGCGATGGAGCAGGGTTCCGAAGCCGCTCGCAAGGCCGGCAGCGATGCCGAGCAGGCCATGCGGAACGCCACCAACTCCTAAGTCTCGCTCCGCGAAGCCCTCGCGGCTTCCGCCTCGCAGCCCGCTTCGCCCTTCGGCCAAGCGGGCTGTTCGCGTTCGAGCCCGGGCGTGCAGAGCGGCACCGGCTGCGATGCGAACCGTCGCGAACCCGACTTGCCCGCCACGGGCGGGTCTCCTAACCCTGTCGCCGCGCTTGCCCGAGTGTTCCGGGCCGGCGCTGTCAACGAGGGCGTATGACCATGCGACGTATCACCCGAGGCAGTCTGATCCTCACGGTCCTCGCCGGGCTTTTCGCGGCAAAGGGCGCCAGCGCGCAATATGATGACGACGGCTACGACAGGCCGCCGCCGCGCCGCGCCTATGACGAGCGCCGCCTGCCGCCCCGTCGCGAGGTCGGCCTGAACTGCGATGCGGTGCAGTCGGGCCTGACCGGCTACCAGCCCTATTCCTGCCCGCTGCCGGGTCCGCGCCCCCTCGGTGCGCGCTGCTTCTGCGACATGCCGATCGCGCCCTTCAGCCCACCGCAGACCGCGGTCGGGCGCGTGGTCCCGTGAGCGGTCGACGATCCGACGCCCGGAACGCCGAAGGCCGCGTCATCCTTCCGGATGGCGCGGCCTTCGCGTGATCGTCCCTGTCGCGGGAAATCAGTTCAGAACGACGACCTTGGCGCCGACCTTCACACGCTCGTAGAGGTCGGTGACGTCCTCGTTGGTCATCCGGATGCAGCCCGACGACACGGCCTGACCGATGGTATCCGGCTCGTTGGAGCCGTGAATGCGGTATTCGGTGTTGCCGATGTACATGGCGCGGGCGCCCAGGGGGTTCTCGACGCCACCCGCCATGTAACGCGGCAGGTCGGGGCGACGGGCGATCATCGCGGCCGGGGGCGTCCACGACGGCCATTCCTTCTTCGCCGTCACCGTCTTGACGCCCGACCAGGTGAAGCCCGGACGGCCGACGCCGACGCCATAGCGGATCGCTTCGCCATTCGGCATCACGAAGTAGAGGCGCCGCTCGGCCGTGGAGACCACGATCGTGCCCGGCTTGTAGTTGCCGTCGAAGGCCACGATCTCGCGCGGGATCGGGGCGACCTGCGCCTGGGGCGCCGCCTGGTAGCCCTGGCCGGCGGTGGCCGGGTAGCCGTACGGATCGTCGGTCGCGCGGCCGTAGCCGTAGGCCGGATCGGACGCGTAGTAATCCTCGCCGGCATTCGTGCCGAACGGATCATAGGGAGCCGCCGCAACAGGGCTCGTGGAGAGAACGCAGACACCGAGTAAGCCTGCGAGGGCAGTCGCCAAGGTCTTCATGTTGGGTCCCTTACCTATGCCGTAACCTTTGCTATACAAGCGTAAGCATGGAGAGTGGTTCCACGGCCCGCGAGGATTCCGTCATTTTTGCGGCGCCCCCGGTTTTAATCCGTTCCTTCTGCCGCGCGCTGGAGGGCGGCGACGTCGCCTTTACCAGGGACTGCATGGCGGTGAAGACCCGACCGGCCCAGGCGGGATCGCCGGAACGATCGGCCAGGGCACACCCCAGCGGTCGCGCAGCCAGCCCCACGGGATATGGGAACCGCCCTCCGCCCGGCGCCCGATCCGGAGCCAGTCGACGCTGCCCGATCCACGCAGGCAACCTTGATCGCAGCGGCCGTGCCGTCATCGGCCGCCACGTCGCCGTTCAGGGCCTGGAAGCTCTGCCCGCCGAGGGTGAGCGGATCAGGATCACGTCGCCGGGCCAGGGGCCGCGGGCCCGCGGGAGGTGATCGGGGCGGGAGTCCGGCACCCGCGAGACGTCGTGGCGGATCGCCTCTTCTGCATTGCACGTATACCGGAGGTTCGTGCAGATTGGCGCGCTGACCTTGACGCTCTTCTCGGAGATGACCGCATTCCACTTCGTTGGTCCTCAGGGCGGCCTGGGCGAAGGCCGCGTCAGAGGTTTGCGGCGAGCGCGGCCCCATTCGTTTGGGAAGCCCATGGCCACCTGGGCCGCGCAGTCCTCCGCCGACCAGTGCCGCAACCGCGTGATGTGGCGGGTGGCCTCGCCCTCCGGCGCGAAGGTGACGAGGCCGGTGGAGAGCGGTTTGGCCGAGGGGTCCCGGGCCGGGACATGGGGCGTTCGTGGAGACTGTCCGTCGTCAGATGATTTGGGACATTCAGCGGTGTTCAGGAGCGGAGGCTCTGGTCCATCTGGGGTGAGAGGTTAGGCGGCCTGCGCGTGGTGGCGCACGCCCTGCTTGCCCGACGTCCCGAAGGGCCCGAGGCGTTGCCGGAAGCCATCGAGAGCAGACCGTCGCGACTGGAAGCATTCCGCTCGATACTTGGAACTCAAGACTAAGAATGCTGTCCGTCGTCAGATGATTTGGGACATTCAGCGGTGTTCAGGAGCGGAGGCTCTGGTCCATCTGGGGTGAGAGGTTAGGCGGCCTGCGCGTGGTGGCGCAAGCGTCGTTCCATGAGGGTCTGGCGCTTGATGCGTTCCCGCTCGGCCAGGATCCCTTCGCCGCGTCCGAAGTAGACGTCAGCGGGCGTGAGGTTGCTCAGGCTCTCATGGGCTCGGGCATGGTTGTAGTGTTCGACGAAGTCGGCAACCTGCGTCTCCAACTCGCCGGGCAAGTAGGCGTGTTCGAGCAGGATGCGGTTCTTGAGCGTCTGATGCCAACGTTCGATCTTGCCCTGCGTTTGAGGATGGCATGGCGCACCGCGGATGTGGGTCATGCCCCGAATGCCGAGCCAGTCGGCCAGGTCGCTGGCGACGTAGCTCGGCCCGTTGTCGGAGAGCAGGCGTGGCCGCGGCATCACCCGCGCCTGATCGAGCCCCGCCGCACCCAGCGCCAGGTCGAGCGTGGCGGTGACGTCGCTGGCCTGCATCGTCGTGCACAGCTTCTAGGCGACGATGTAGCGTGAGAAGTCGTCCAGGACCGTCGACAGGTAGTACCAGCCCCAGCCAACGACCTTCAGGTAGGTGAAGTCCGTCTGCCAAAGCTGGTTGGGCGCGGTGGTCTTGTCGCGGAACTCGGCGGCNACCGTCGACAGGTAGTACCAGCCCCAGCCAACGACCTTCAGGTAGGTGAAGTCCGTCTGCCAAAGCTGGTTGGGCGCGGTGGTCTTGTCGCGGAACTCGGCGGCRGCCTTGATGACGATATAGGCCGGGCTGGTGATCAGGTCCTGAGATTTGAGTAACCGGTAGACGGTCGCTTCCGAGACGAAGTAGCGCCGTTCGTCGGTGAAGCGCACCGCCAGCTCACGCGGACTGAGTTCAGGCTGCTCCAAGGCCAGGGCAACGATCTGCTCGCGGATCTCCGCAGGCAGGCGGTTCCAGACCCGGCTCGGCTGCGAAGGATGGTCCTTCAATGCCTCTGGGCCGCCGCGCTGGTAGGCGTCGTACCAGCGGTAAAACGTCGAGCGCGTGATGCCGAGCTTGTCCAGGGTGGCACGCACCGGCAGGTGGGATTGCTCGACCAGCCGGATGATCTCCAGCTTCTCGGGGGCCGGGTACCTCATGCCTCGTCGCCCCCAGCCCCACTCATACTTTTTTTGAGCAGGCGATTCTCCAGCACGAGATCAGCCACGACCTCTTTGAGCGCCCCCGTCTCGCGGCGCAGATCCCGCACCTCGTCCGTCGTTGCCGCACGCGCCGTGTCGCCGGACAGGCGCTTCTTGCCAGCCTCCAGGAACTCCTTGGACCAGCCGTAGTACATCGAGGCGGCGATCCCCTCGCGCCGGCACAGCTCGGCGATGCTGTCCTCGCCGCGCAAGCCTTCCAGCACCACGCGGACCTTCTCCTCGGACGAGAACTGCCGACGTGTGGCCCGGCGGATGTCCTTGATCACCGCTTCTGCCGGTTTCTTCGCCGGTCCGGATGTCTGCTTCATCTTCGCTCCTCAGGGGCTACGATGAACCAGCCATCCTCCGTTCGGGAAGACCCTCATTCTGTCCCACAGGTGCTGACGTCGGACAGGCGGTAACGATCTGCGTGGTGAGTTCCACCAGATCGTCATGCCGTCCTCGTGTTGAACCCGGTCCGGATGTCTGCTTCATCTTCGCTCCTCAGGGGCTACGATGAACCAGCCATCCTCCGTTCGGGAAGACCCTCATTCTGTCCCACAGGTGCTGACGTCGGACAGGCGGTAACGATCTGCGTGGTGAGTTCCACCAGATCGTCATGTTCGCCAGCTTCAATGGCCATCCGTGCTCCTTGAGACCTGAACCTCACGAGGGTCAGGTATCACGGAAACCAGGGCTATCAAGTCACCAGAGGGCCCGAGGAAGCCGACGCTTCCAGCGCTCGCCGGGCTTCAAGGTTGCGACCTGCTGCGTACGCCTCGCGGAACGCACCTGTGCCACGACAGGCAGCGCAACTCCGGCGGCATCAGCTTCAGCGATAGCGTCAACAGCCGACGTGGGGACCTGCCGTTGAGCCTGTGCCTCATCAGAGACCGGCGTGCCTACATCAGCGATTGCCGAGCTCTTCGTGCGTTTGGCGGGCGGCTTTACCCGGCGTACCCGCGGCAACCGCTCCTCAGCAGGGGCCTCGCGCACCTCAGAAGCTTCTGACTCAACGGGCATGGCGAACATCGGCACAAGACTTGGCAGCACTCGCCGTGCCGGCGTTTCGGCACGCACAGGCTCGGCAGGCGGCACGTATGTAGGTTCAACTTCAGCCGTCGACTTCGCCGCGGCAGTCAGCTCTGCACCCCAGACACTCTGGCTTGTCCGAGTGCGGGCCGTGGCAACAATCAGCGAAACGCGGGAGGTACGGGTATGCTTGATTTCGACCGTGAGCGGTCGCGCGCTACGGCGCTTCATGTATGGAAAGATCCTGAAAATTACACGCTCAGCGGCGCAAAACGCGCCGGCAGCGGAAGCACATCATATGACGCACAGGCTATCCGTGTCCAGCCACGCTTCAACACAGATGCGCCTTCCGCCCTAGATAAACGCGTGTTTGCGCAATTCCTTTATCGATCCTTGCGCACTGCAGTGATGAATGAAGATACCGCCAGCCTGCTCCCACAGGTGCCGGTACTTCTCCCGGTCATCCACCAGCGCGTCGCCGGGACGACAGTGCTCCCGCTTCAACGCGGCGCTTGTGGTGATCACTTCGACGCCCGGAAAGTGACGTTCCGCCCATAGCCGCTTCTGTGGCTCAGCCCAGTTTCCGCGTGGCAGGCCGGTCAAGATGACCGGTTTCGAGTGCTGAACTGCCTCGTACAGTTCCATGGCATCCGGCAGAAGCGGCAGTACACCGAAGAAGCTGTCGAGCGAGGCGAGCTTGCCCCAGAAGCGCTTGAGGCCAAAGCGGCGCTCGAACTCTTCCGGTGGCATCCCGAAGGCTTGGGTCGCGCCGGCATCAAAGTCAGCAAGTACGCCATCGCAATCCAGAAACACTGTTGGCATCAGACGTTCACAACCTCACGCATTCGGCTCCGATAGCCTGGACCAGCAACAGCGACATCCAAGAGTGGGTTCAGCACGCAGTGCCGGCTTCTGCGCAGCAGTGATCCATCTCCGAAAGGATCGGATGCATGCGGGGTGATCAAAGGCTCCTCGAAACAACCCCGAGGGCCAGCACGAGGTATGCACCGAGGAAGAACCACGTCCGAAACTTCACAACCGTGGGGCCGATCGTGGGGATGCGCAGGTAGAGGCTGGCGACAGCGAGCCCGATCAGAACGAGCGAAACAAGGAACGTGATAGCTCGTGGCGGGGAGAGGTTCAGCATGCCCCCATCCTGGTGCCGCATCGTTGAGGAGTCGTGAACTACCCCAGCGCTCCGCCAAACCCCAACAGCTCCGCCCGTAGCGACGTGCTCTCTCTCCCGCCCAGCCAAACCGGCACACGCGCATTCGTTCATTGTGATTCGAAGGCAACCTGGAACTCGGTAGCCAGCGCATTTGGCTGGTCCATGTAGCGAGCCGAATGATGGAATAGCACCGCACGCCGGACCTCAGCATCGCGAGCGAGCGTCGCCGCTCGGTGAGCGGTGAGATGGCGAGTACGCTCGGCGACTTCTCGGTCTGCCTCCAGGAACACTGCCTCGATGAAAAACTCGTCAGCCCTTAGGGCCAGCCGACAGATATGCTCAGCATTGTCTGGGGTATCGGCCGCATCAGTGACGTAGGCGATCTTCTGACCAGGACCTATGCGAAGCACCTGCTCCTGAAGTTCGGCAAGGCTGAGAGAGATATCGGGGGCTACAGGGATGCGTGTCTCACCTGGCATCTTTCGAAGCGTAGCCAGCTTGGCCTCACGAAGCCACGGACCCGGCGCAAAGCCCAATTGGTCGAGCGCTCCCTGCCAGACACTGACGCGTATCGGCTCTACGAGCGCAAAGGCGAGCGAAGGGATGCCATGGTCGAGAACGGCGGCCTCAACCCGAAAGCGTTCCTCGATCAGTACCAACCCAAGTCCGAGCGCTGGCGGCTCAATCCGGCGCTCACGAAATGCATCACGCGCCCGAAACTCTGCTGCGGCAGACACGTGTCCATGGGTGAATTCGTCGACGGTGATGCGGAAATCCGGGGAATGCTCGCCCAAGAGGTTCCACTTATAGGCGTGGAGACGGTGCGCCACACGCTTGATGAAGCCGGCTGGACCAACGAGGTGAAGCGGCTGGGGCCGGTGAAGGCAGACACGCAGCAGACGGTCAAAGCCGGCAAAGTGGTCCATATGCGCGTGCGAGACGAAGACGTCGCTCACGCGCATCAGCTCCCGTGCCTAAAGTGCTGCGACATCGCCGAGGTCGAATAGCAGAGCGCGGCGGCTCTCGCGGAAGTCGAGGTAGACACAAGGATCCGAGAAGGGATCATTTACGAGGCGGGTTTGTACGAGGCGGCTCACCCGTGCCAACGCACCGGCAGACGAACTGTTCGGCGGCACAGCTGTGATGCCTCAGGGGCTGATCTTAGGGGGCAGCCAGTAGGTCTGATGTGCAAGACGCTGAAGCGGGCCTGAAAGGCACGCGACCGTCTCTCAACGAGCGCCAGGTTTGACACACTGATGGTGGCACCACTCACATCGAGCGGACAGCCTTAACCTCTCGCTTACCCAAACCCGCGAGGTTGCCGGCCTGGATTGGCTAGGGAGACAGCATGTCCGACACCATCGACACCGTTGGCGTTGCCGGCGACCGCATCCGCTCGATGATCGAGCGCGTCGAGAAGGTCGAGGAAGAGATCAAGGACCTCATGGAGGCCAAAAAGGAGATCTTCCTGGAGGCTAAAGGCGAGGGTCTGGACGTAAAGATTCTCAAGGAGATCCTCAAGCTGCGCAAGCTTGATCAGGATGAGCGTGATGAGCACGAGACGCTCCTCGACGTCTACATGCGAGCAATGGATACTCCGAGCCCAGCGCCGATGGCTGAGGCGGCCTGAGCGGCAGTCGAGAACATTACCGAGCGATAAGCTGCCGCGGGGGTCAGAGGATCTCCACGGCAGCGCGCATCATCTTATCGTTGACGTCGATGTAGCGCTGCGTGGTGGAGAGATGTCGGTGCCCGGCGAGCATCATGATGGCCTTCGGCGAGATGCCCGCGTGAGCGAGCTTTGTAATGAACCAGCGCCGGCCGCTATGGCTCGATCCGCCATCCAAACCTGCAATGTCGTACCAGTTCCGCATGAGCTGACACAGCGTATTCGCGCTGAACGCCGAGCGCTTGTGAGTGATCAGCACCGGCTGCGCTAGGGCAGGGGGCTGAGCCAGGCTGCCCCGGTACTGCTCCACCTCCCTGCGCAGCCGAGCGTTCAGGAACACCACTCGTGCGTGCCCGCCCTTGGTGACGGCCGCGCTGAGCCTCAGTTGCTCCCGAACCTTAGTCTCGCCGTTGAGGAGGTCGCCCCACCTGAGGGATGCAATCTCTCCCACTCGTAGCCCGGCTAAGTAGCTCAGCATGAGGGCCATACGGTTGCGATGCCCATATTTGGCCTGGCTTACCACTACAGCCAGACGCTTGAATTCAGCCTCGGTGGGCACCCTGGCCTGCTTCATCAGAACCTCATGTTTTGTGCGGATCAGCAACAAAGCATGCTGTTTCCAATTGACTGGAAAGGCGAGGCCTAGAACTAAATCAGCGCCAGCAAAGACTTAGCTTGATATCGAACATCATAATTCACAGCTTTTATGACGTTTCTTTTTTGGCCACCCGGTGCGGAGCTTTTGACTCGCCTAATTAAAACATGATCATTTCCGCTCGCGACCTTTCTCAGACTTCGCGAATGTCCGCTTCCCGGGTGTCCCGTGAACCGGAGTTGTATGACTGGAGGGGGTGGATTTCTGTCTGTCTGCTTATGGAAGCATTTTGACTGAACCGGTCATTTATCGGCGACAAATTCGAAGCCTGACCGCTCATGTCACATCTGCCGACTCACTCTCGTCCATTTAGATGGCGCGCGGTCTGAGATCCTGGTGAGCAAGATACCCGCGCGTCCCATGAAAGGGACGACCATGAGCACTTTATTGACCGGCCAAACCGATCCGAGAGATCGTGGCCGACTGCGTCCAGGGACCGAAGAGTTGGTGCCGTCGCGATATGCCCTACGCATCGGCGAGATCGACGTGCTGGTCGTCAGCGATGGGGTATTGCCACTTCCAACGGCGATGCTCGCTCATAACGCGGACCCAGCGCTTCGGGCGGGATGGCTGGACGACATGTTCCTGGCGCCTGACGCATTCGACTGGCCGTTGAATGCCGTGCTGGTGCGGAGCGGTGAGCAGACAATCCTCATCGATGCCGGGCTCGGGTTGGACCCGAACCTGGCTCTGCCGCGAGCCGGCCAGCTGGTCAAACGACTGGAAGCGGGCGGCATCGATCTGACGTCCGTAACTGATGTGGTCCTGACCCACATGCACATGGACCATATCGGCGGTCTGCTCATCGATGGGGTGAAGGAGCGGCTTCGGCCGGACCTGCGGATCCACGTGGCAGCCGCCGAGGTCGCGTTCTGGGAGGAGCCCGATTTCTCCCGGACCTCCATGCCGACGGGCTTTCCGGACGCGCTGCGAGCCACAGCCACAAGGTTCTCGGAGGCGTATCGCAGCCATCTGCAGACGTTCGAGGAGACGTTTGAGGTCGCGCCGGGGGTGGTCGTCCATCGCACTGGTGGCCACACGCCTGGGCACAGCGTGGTTCGCTTGGCATCCGGCGGCGAGCGCCTCACGTTCGCTGGTGACGCAATATTCCCCGTCGGGTTCGACCAGCCCGATTGGCACAACGGATTCGAACACGACCCAGAAGAGGCGGCTCGCGTTCGCATTCGACTTCTCAGAGAACTGGCCGGGACCAGGGAGCAGTTGGTGGCTACACACCTACCATTCCCGTCCGTCGGCAGGGTCGCGGTCCAGGGTGATGCCTTTCGCTGGGTGCCGGTCTTCTGGGATTACTGACCACGCGCCGAGCAACCGCTGAGGCAACGGTTCGCCGGAGAAGCCACTCCCGCGTCACCGACAAATAAAACCTCATCGCCGAGCTTGCCTCGGGGATGGGGTTTCGAGGCTCCGCACTGGAGAAATTCCCCACACATGGTGCGAGGGGGGCAGAGCGCGCCGAGTGATGGTAAACGCAGTGTCTGCGGTCGCGGAGGGCTACGGCGATGCTGGTCGACCGGTCCGGTCAACGGTCAAGCGTCGACCATTCCGGGTTCATGATCGAGCACGCTTCGGACCTTGCTCGCCAATTGCTGAAGGGTGAAGGGCTTCGGCAGGAAATGCGTGCCGGGATCGAGCACGCCATTATGCACCACGGCATTGCGTGTGAACCCCGTCGTGTAGAGAACCTTGAGTTCAGGACGCCGCCGGACCGCTTCCTCAGCCAGCCGCCGCCCGTTCATGTCGGGCATGACAATGTCGGTGAATAACAAGGCAATGTCTGGTTGGGCGTCCAGAACACGCAAGGCAGCGGTGGCGCTCTCTGCGTGGCGGACGCTGTAGCCGAGTTCGCGCAACGCCTCGACGCTAAGCAGACGAAGGGCCTCCTCGTCCTCGACCACAAGGACGATCTCGCGTTGGTTGCCGAGTGCCGGCGCGATCTGATCATCCCGAGGAGACATGGCAGCTTCGCCCTCGCCATAAAAGCGCGGCAGATAGAGCTTCACGCTCGTGCCCTGCCCGAGCTCCGAATAGATCCGTGCATGCCCGTTCGATTGCCGTACGAAACCGTAGACCTGTGACAGGCCCAATCCCGTTCCCTTACCGACAGGCTTCGTGGTGAAGAACGGATCAAACACCTTGGCCATAACCTCCGGTGACATGCCGGCGCCGGAGTCCGTCAAGGCCACTAGCACGTACTGACCCGGAGAGATCTCGACGGTCTTTGCATAGGCCTCGTCAAGGTTGGCGTTGGCCGTCTCAATGGTCAGGCGGCCGCTTCCGGCGTCGGTCTCCTCCATGGCGTCCCGCGCGTTGACGGCCAGGTTGAGGATAGCGTTCTCCAGCTGACTCACGTCGGCGTGGGTGCGCCACAGGCCGCCAGCCAGCACGGTCTCCAACCGGATACCGCCGCCGAGCGTGCGGCGCTGGATCTCGGACACCCCGGACACGAGCTTGTTGGCATCGATGGGCTCCGGCGCGAGCGGCTGTTGGCGCGAGAAAGCCAGCAGGCGTTGGGTCAGCGAGGCTGCGCGGTTCGCGCCGTCCGTCGCAACATCGATGAAGCGCTCGATGTCGCTCTCGCCGCGCGCCAGGCGCTTGCGGATCAGGTTGAGGCTGCCGATCACGATGGCGAGCATGTTGTTGAAGTCGTGCGCGATGCCGCCGGTGAGCTGTCCGACGGCCTCCATCTTCTGCAGCTGCCTCAGATGGGCTTCGGCCGTCTCGCGGCTCTGCATCTCGCCTATGAGCGCGCGGTTCGCGGTGTCGAGTTCCAGTGTACGCGCCGTGACCCGGTCTTCCAGGACCAGGTTGAGGTCGCGCAACGCGATCTCAGCGGCCTCGCGCTCGCATGTTCGTGCCTGCAACTGTAGTGCCGCTGTCACGAGCGCCGCCCCGATCTGGTTCACTTCCAGGATGGGGGTCGCGATTGCGCTGACCGGGTCACCTCGGCCAATCGCCTCGGCGCCTTCGCTCAGGCGACGCATCGCGCGGTCCACCCGTCCGCCGACGCCCAACGCGATACCCACGACGAGTAGTCCGAGTACGAGGCCCAACCCGACGAGGATCGTGATCGAACGCAGCAGAGGCGCTTCGGCGAGCTCTCTGCCGACCACGACCGCCGCGGTCCAACCCGTCAGCTTGGATTTGCCATAGCCGACCAGGACATCCTGGCCGACCCTGTTGCGACCATAATACCGTCCAGCGTCATCGATCGTGTGAGTGCGAAAATCCGTTGAGGTCCGCTTGCCGACGAAGTCTTCTTGTCGCTCGGTCCGGACGGCGACGATTCCGTTGCGATCCACCAGCGACCCGATCCACCCGGAAGGGAGATCCTCGCGGCGCGTCGTTGCGACCAGGTAAGCGAGATCGAGGCTCGCCGCGAGGATATAGGTTGGCGTTTCACCGATGCGGATAGGAGCGCTGACGATCTGAAAAACTGGCTTTTGGGAAACGGAAGTCAGGAAGACGTTGCTGACCATCGCAACGCCAATTCGCAGCACCTCCCCGTCGATTTCCGCAAGAACACGGGGCGCAGGTGCAGCAGATCCGAACGGCGCACGAGTCGTCAACGCGGCGGTCCCATCGATATGCCGGAGGTTGATGTTGATCCCCTGCAGGCGACTGATCTCCTGCATCTGCGCGTAGAAAGCCGGAAGGTCGTGGTTCGCTAGGCTCGGCGAAGTCGCGAGCGCTTGGAGCGTCGTGAGAACGCCGTAGATCTCGCGGTCGAACGCTACCGACAGAGCATGCGCTCGGGTCTGGACGTCCTGTTCGACGCGCGTTCGTTCGGAAGCCGCAAAACGCCAGAGCAGGACACCCACGAACAGTAAGGTTGGGACCAGCAGGCCGACGAAGAGGGTGAGGAACTGCCACCTGAGCGGACGGGGAGGCCTCAACCGTTCGTCCCTCGCCCAGGGGGCACATGGGAACTGTCCCATGTCAGCCTCTCGATGTCGGGTGTCATGATCGTCGTTCCTCGCGATGCTGTCTGTATGACGAGAGAGCCGGCGCGGACGTGACATGGCCGAACGAACTTCTCCGTGGTTGTAGGGGCGCTTGACACGCGGCCGCATCGATTTTGTCGGAGTCCATGTCACACTGGGTGGATCGCTCTCGTCTTGATTTCGAACGTCCCCATCGGGACCGGACACAGGACGGAGCATCACATGAAAATCGTCGTCATCGGCGGCACGGGGCTGATCGGCTCGCAGGTCGTCACCACCCTGAAGACTGCCGGCCACGAGGTCCTTGCGGCCTCGCCGAATACGGGTGTGAACGCCGTAACGGGTGAAGGCCTCGCGCAAGCCCTGAAGGGTGCCAGCGTGGTGGTCGATGTCGCCAACTCGCCATCCTTTGCCGACGACGCCGCGATGAACTTCTTCGTCCGCGCCGGTCAGAATCTTGCCGAGGCCGAGAAGAAGGCTGGTGTGTCCCACCACGTCGCGCTTTCGGTAGTCGGGACCGAACTCCTGCTCGACAGCGGCTATTTCCGCGCCAAGCTCGCTCAGGAGGAACTGATAGCCTCGGCGGGCGTGCCCTGGACGTTGGTCCGCGCCACGCAGTTCTTCGAGTTCGTTGCCGCGATTGCGAGCGCCGCACTCGTGGACGGCGTCGCACGTGTGACCTCCGCCTTGATCCAGCCCATCGCGTCGGCCGATGTTGCGGCCAAGGTCGCCGAGGCCGCGTTGGCGCCACCCCGAAACAGCATGGTCGAGATCGCCGGCCCTGAGCGTCTGCCGATGGCCGAGCTGGTGAAGCGCCACTTTGACGGCATCGGTGAGCTACGGGACGTCATCACGGACGATACGGCCGCGTATTTCGGGGTGGTTCTCGCAGGCCCCTGGCTGACGCCCACAGGTGACGCATGGCTCTCGCAACGGCGCTACGGCGACTGGCTGGCGGCACAGCCGAAACGAGTGGCTTGAGGCCTCTAGCCAATGGATGCGGCTTACATCTCGGCGCTCTCCGCGCTTGCGGGGTCCGCCATTGGCGCGATGGCCTCCTTTGCGACCACTTGGCTGACGCAACACAGCCAGGAGCGCGCGACCCTCCTGGTGCAGGACCGAGCGCGACGGGAAGCCCTCTATGGCGAGTTCATCCGGGAGGCGTCGACCTTGTTCGGCGACGCCTTCCGGCACGAACTCGACGACCCGGCTAAGCTGGTGAACCTCTATGCCATCGTCAACAAAATCCGGCTTTTCGGAGAGCCGGAGACGCTCCAGGAGGCCGAGCGTGTCATGCAGCGCATTGGCGAGACCTACTTCGCTCCGAACAAGGATCTCGTCGCCTTCGCGGACATCCGCCACGCCAGCGGTCTCGACCCGCTCTGCGCGTTCTCAATCGTTTGCCGCAGGGAACTGGCAATCGCCCGCCGTTAAGGCTCAGTGGGGCGAAAGTGATTCCGCCGCTCCTCCGAACCGCCTCGCCAGACGCTCAAGCTTGTCTGGATTCCAGCGACGGTCTGGAGCATTCCACCGGGCTCCAGGCTGAAATAGCCCGGCAGGCCGTCGATCCAGAGGTCCTGCAGCTTCCGGGCATGCTGGATCCACGACTTACGCGCAGCCCCCTCGAACATGCGCGTGACTTTGTCGATGCCGATGATAGGCCGAGGAAAGGCGAGAACCTTTCCGCCTCCGTCCGAGTGCACGATAATGGAGTCGGCCAGCATGGTGCGGAGCGCCGCGATCTCGCCCGAGGACACCGCCTCGAAGAAAGCCTTGGCGATACGTACACCCTCTTCCGGCTCGACAGGGAAGCGCGGGCGTGCGGACTGCACGTGCTTCCTGGCTCGCGCGGCGAGCTGACGGACCGCCGGTGGTTCACGCCGGAGGGTGACCGCGATTTCCGCGAGCGGGACTGCGAAGACGTCGTGCAGGAGGAACGCGGCCCGCTCCAGCGGCGAAAGCCTTTCCAAGGCGAGCATCAGTGTAAGCGTCAGGTCGTCGCCCGGGGCTTCGTCCGGGACCAGGGCAACGGGTTCAGGTAACCAGGTTCCGAAATAGGTCTCACGCCGCACTCGGGCGGACTTCATGACGTCCAGGCAGAGCCGCGTCACTGTCCGCGAGAGGAAGGCACCGGCCGAGGCGACCTCGGCGTGGTCGACGTGCCGCCAGCGCAGCCATGCGTCCTGTACGACGTCCTCGGCTTCGCCGAGCGACCCGAGCATACGATAGGCGAGCCGGATGAGCCGCGACCGTTCCTGCTCGAAGACGCGGGTCGGATCATCAATGGTCGGCATGGCGGAACGACCAGACGCTGAGGGCAACAGCAATAAGCGCAGGAAGTGTCACCGCGGGGAAGTCTCGGGGCAGCGCCTCCGGCCCGCAGATGCCCACTGCAACTTCCCAGAAGTGGAACAGCGCATGGCCAGAGAGCCAGATCGCACCCATGCTCCAGAGCAGGACACGCGATCCGGGTCTCACGGCCCCGTACACGAAACCCAACCCGATCAGCACGAAGATCAGGCCGATATCGCGCAGGAAGTGCTGATTGAAGGGGCCTGTTGTCGTCACGCCCGGCACCGCGAAGTACCATGCCTCGGGTGAGGTGAGCATGAAGATGCCGTTTCCGGCCAGTCCTGCGCCGAGGATGCCGGCGAGTACCGGAATCGTCTTGATCATCGAGCTCTCCCACGTGATTGGTTCACGTGAGTGACGATGCACTGCCGTCTGATGTGACATGGGGTGCAAGTTTCCGAGGGGCACCTTTCGGAACCTCGGCCTTGCACCATCCATGTCACTAGACACCTGCTGCCTGCCCCGATGTTCGAGCGTGGCGATGAAGCACTCGATCAAGCCATGACACGGAGCCCAGGGACGCCTCGACCGCGGCGATATCTATCGACGAACGACCGCTTTCGAGATGCTCAGGCGTGGGCATCAATGGCGACATCGGGTCGGGTCCTGACGGTCCGCTGTATGACCGGGTTGTGTGGAATGCGGTCCGGCTGCTTTCGATCGGAAGATGTCCTTAAGTGGCCTATCGTGGAGGCCATCGGGCATCGGACAGTTGCAGCACCAGGCACAGGCTGCCTAACCTCTCACCCCAGATGGACCACAGCCTCCGCTCCTGAACACCGCAGACAGCCCCAAACCATCTGAAGACGCACAACCATCCAGAACCATACCGATGCAATGTTACAATGTTGCGGAAAATGGCGTCCCCTCGATTGACTATGCGGCGGCGCCCAGCGAATGTCTGACCGTCAAGGTTCCTGCGGGTCGTCGGTTCGCGGGCTAAGAGGGAATTCGGGGTGCTCGCAGGAGTGCTTCCGAAGCTGCCCCCGCAACTGTCAGCGGCGAGCCCTTTCCGATCATGGTCACTGGTGCGTTGCACCGGGAAGGCCGAGGCGAGGGCAACGACCCGCGAGCCAGGAGACCTGCCTTGCACCACGATACGTCTCTCGGGCGGGGTGTCCCGGCGGAGCGCATGAGCGGGCTCGGCTGCTGACGCGGCCGATCCCGTGAGGGCACCCGCTCGGCCGCCGCTCGACAACCTTGAGCGCACCGGTGCCCCTTCGTCCCAACCTGCCGACCTCGAAGGCCCCGATCCTGAACCTGCCCGTTCCGGCGAAGCGTCGTCGGATGTCGAGGCGTCGAGGATCGCACTACGCGCTCGCCGCAATCCTCTCGGCGGGGGCGCCTGCCTTGGAGGCTCGGGCGCAGGAGGCCGTCACGCTGGAGGAACTCTCCGTAGAGGGAGCTGGCGGGAGTGCCCCAGTCGTCGTTGGTGCTGGCCCCAACCCGGGGATAGGCCTAATCGGTCCGACCCCGGGCTACCGGGCCGACCGGGCGGTGAGCAGCACGAAGACCGACACGCCTCAGCGCGACGTGCCCCAGGTCGTTACCGTGGCGCCGCGCGAGGTCATCACGGATCTCGCCGCCACCCGGGTCGACCGAGTCTTCAACTACACGCCCGGCGTCGCCCAGCAGAACAATTTCGGCGGCCTGACGGTGTTCAGCTACGCCATCCGCGGCACGACCACCTCGGAACTTTACCGCAACGGCTTCCCGATCAACCGTGGTTCGCCGCCGCCGCCCGATACCCAAAACGTGGAGCGCATCGAGGTGCTCAAGGGTCCCGGCGGCGGCCTGTTCGGGCGCAGCGACCCGGGCGGCCTCGTCAACTTCGTCACCAAGCAGGCGACCGCCGAACGCTTCGTCGAGATGGGCGGCCTGTGGGGCTCGTTCGAGCAGTTCCGCGGCACAGTCGATGCCGGCGGCGCCCTGAACGAGGATAGCACGCTGCTATACCGCTTCAACTTCGCGGGCGGCCGCCAGAACAGCTTTCGCGATTTCGTGGATGGCGACCGACTCCTCGTCGCGCCCGTGGTGAGCTGGCAGGTCACGCCGGACACGAAGGTCACCGTCGAGACCGAGATTCTGCGCAACCGCATCGTGGTCGACCGGGGCGTGATCGCGATCAACAAGCAGCTCGGATTCCTGCCGATCTCCCGCTTCCTCGGTGAGCCCGGGCAGAGCACGTACCAGAGCTCGGACACGATGCAGGTCCGGGTGGAGCACCGCTTCGACGCCGACTGGCAGATGCGGCTGGCCACCCACTTCAACACCGGCTCGCTGGTCGGGGAATCGGCAGAGGTGCGTGGCCTCGCCGCCGACAACCGCACGGTTCTGCGCGACCGGAATTTTCGCGATTACCGCTGGGATACCGCCATCGGCCAGGCCGAGGTGGTGGGGCGCTTCGCCACCGGCGATCTGAGCCATACCGTACTTCTCGGCTTCGAGCGGGAGAGCACCGACAGCCGCGTGGTCTACGACCGCTCGAACTTCCGCGAGAGCCCCTACAGGCTCAACATCTACGAGCCGCGCTACGGCCAGGCGCTGCCGCCGCTGACCATCCGGCGCAACAACCTAGAGCGGGTCACCAACACCGCCCTCTACGCGCAGGACCAGATCGCGCTGAGCCCCGAGTGGAAGGCTTTGCTCGGCGTGCGCTTCGACTTCTTCGAGCAGTCCTTCCGCGAGCGCACGACGGCGACGCAGACGGAACAATCCCGGGTGGCGGCGACGCCGCGCGCCGGCCTCGTCTACCAGCCCCTGCCGGAGCTCTCGCTCTACACCAATGTCGGCACCAGCTTCCGGCCCAATATCGGCCCCGACGCCTTCGCGGTAGCTCGCTCGGTTCCGTTCGAGCCCGAGACCGGGATCGGCTACGAGGTCGGCGCTAAGCTCGATCTGTTTGGAGGCGCGCTCGGCCTGACGGCGGCGGCCTTCCGCATCGAGCGGCAGAACGTGCTCACGGCCGACCCCAACAACAGCGGCTTCTCGTTGGCAGCGGGCGGCGTGCGCAGCCAGGGCTTCGAGCTTACCGCCGCCGGCCAGATCACCACAGAGATCAAGATCCTGGCGGGCTACGTCTACGCCGATGCCGAGGTGACCAAGGACAACGTGCTGCCGGTAGGCGCACCACTCATCAACATCCCGCGCCACTCGGGCAGTCTACTCGCCGTGCACGAGGTGCAGGCTGGCCCCTGGAAGGGGCTAAGCCTCGGCGGCGGCGTGCGCGGCGTCGGCGAACGCGCCGGGGACGCGGCAGGCTCCGGCTTCGTGCTCCCGGCCTACATCGCGGTCGATGCCCTGGCCCATTACCGCTACGAGAACATGCGCTTCGGCCTCAACGTCGAGAACATCTTCGACGCGACCTACTACGAGAGCTCGAACAACGCCTTCCGGGTCTATCCCGGCGCGCCCCGGCGCTTCACCGGCACCGTCTCGGTGCGGTTCTGATGACTGAGGTCACGACCCATGCGGGTGACTTCGTCCTTGAGATCCAGGGGGCGGGCAAGCGCTTCGGCGAACGCCAGGCCCTCGATGGCCTCGACCTGTCGCTCCGCCCCGGCGAGGTCTTCGCCCTGCTCGGGCCGAACGGTGCCGGCAAGACCACCACGGTCAACCTGATCCTCGGCTTCCTGAAGGCGGATGCCGGCACGGTCCGGGTCTGCGGGATCGATGCCGGCGCTGATCCAGTTGGTGCCCGCCGCCACGTGGCCTACATCCCCGAACAGGTGGCGCTCTATCCCGGCCTCTCCGGCGTGGAGAACCTGCGCTACTTCACGACCCTGGCCGGCCTCGACCTGGGCAAGGGGACAGCCCGCACGCTCCTGGCCGAGGCCGGTCTCGCCGAGACTGCCTACGAGCGTCCCGCCGGCTCTTATTCCAAAGGTATGCGCCAGAAGGTCGGCATCGCGGTGGGGCTCGCGCGCCGTGCCCGGCTCCTTCTCCTCGATGAGCCCACCTCCGGCCTCGATCCGAGCGCAGCCGCGGACTTCTCGACCACGGTCCGGGCGGCCGCTGAGCGCGGCACCGCCATCCTGATGGCGACCCACGACCTCTACCGGGTGCGCGAGATGGCCGGGCGCGTCGGGGTCCTGAGCCGAGGCCGCATCGTCGAGGAGATCGACCCCACGACGCTCGACCATGTCGGCCTGGAGCGGCTCTACATCCAGCGGCTGGCGGGGAGCGCGGCGTGAGGCGCCTCTTGGCCGAACTCGGGCGCACCGCCCGCGATGCGCGCCTGCGCTGGATCGGCGCCGTCCTCGTCCTGCTCCTCACGGTCGCGGGCCTCGGCGCCTGGCGGGATGCTACGCGCTACGCCGGTGAGGTCGCTCAGGTCGCGGCCGCCGAGCGCGCGCGCTGGCTTGGCCAGGATGCCAAGAACCCGCATTCGGCCGACCATTTCGGGCTGTGGGTGTTCCGTCCCTCCGCACCGCTTGCCGTGCTCGATCCCGGTACCGAGCCCTATACGGGCCGGATGGTACGGGTCGAAGCGCATGTCTTCAACGACGCGGTCTACCGCGCCATCCAGGATGCCGGACCGCTCGCGAGGTCCGGCATCGGCAGCGTCGCCGAAATCGTCCAGCTCGTTGTGCCACTCGCCGCCATCCTGCTGGGCTTCTCCGCCTTCGCGGCCGACCGCGAGCGAGGCACGCTGCGTCTCGCGCTCGGCAATGGCGTTCCGCCGGGACGTCTCTTCGCGACGCGGTTCGCGGCCCTTTTTGCCGCCCTCGCCCTAGTGGCGGGCCTCCCGCTCCTTGGGATCGGCGCGCTCGCGGTGATGAGCCAGGACCATACGGGCTGGCAGGTCGTTCCACGCCTATTGACCTGGATCGCCGCACAACTCGGTTACGGCGCGGTGTTCCTGCTGCTCGCGATGCTCGTCTCGTTGGTCGCCCGCACGGCCCGGGGCGCGCTCGCCGCTTCGCTCGCTGCCTGGGTCCTCCTCTGCGTCGCGGCTCCCCGCCTCGCGGTCGTCGGCGTCGAGGCCGTCGTGCCCACCCTGTCCTACCGGGAGGTCCGAGCCCGGATCGAGGCCGAATTCCGGAGCCATCGCACCGCCGAGGCGAACGATGTTCGTACGCGCGAGGTGCTGGCCCGCTATGGCGTCGGCGACCCCAACGAACTGCCCGTGGACCTTCGCGGTCTGATGATGTCCGAGAACGAGGGACACAACTTCGCGGTCTACGACCGCGAACTCGGTGCCTTCTTCGATAGCCTCGTGGCCCAGGACAGAGCCTTGGCCTGGGCCGGCCTCCTGTCGCCGCGGGTCGCCCTGCAGGCCCTCTCGCAGACGCTGGCGGGCACCGATTTCGCTCAGCACGCCCACTTCGTCTGGGCGGCGGAGGCCTACCGGCGCGGGATTTCCGAACGCATGAACGCCGAGATCCGCGACCATCCCCAACGCGGCGGAACCACCCTCGTCGCCGGGCCGGGTCTCTGGGAGGAGATCCCGCCCTTCGTCCCCCGGCCACTGCCGTTCGCGAGCACGCTGGCCAACGCACGCGTTCCGGCCCTCGTCCTCACTCTCTGGCTCTGTCTAATGGCGGCCCTGTGCCTTCCCCTGGTCCGGAGGTTGAAGCCGTGACAACCGTACGGTTCCCTGTCCTGGTCCAGGCTGAGTTGCGCCTGATCCTGCGCGAGCGCCTGACCTGGGCGATCCTCGCCGCCCTCCTCGTGACGCTCTGCCTGGCGGCGTGGACGGGCGCCGGGCGCGTCGCCTCGGAGCGGGCCGCCCTCGCGCAGGCCGCCGCCGACACCAACCGGGTCGTGCGGGACGCCAGGGCCGCCCATGAGCGCTACGCCAAGCCCTCGCCAATCAAGGTGAACTACTGGCAGGACCCCACCGACGCCTTCGGCTACATGACCTACTTCATGGCCGCCTACGCGGTGAAGCCGCCGACGCCGCTCGCTGCGTTCGCGGCCGGTCAGTCCGACGTGCAACCGGCGATCATGCGGGCCAGCTTCGGCTTCAGCACGGTTTTCGACGATACCGCCTACGAGCCCGGCTCGACGGCCCGGCTCAGGCTCGGCCCGTTCGATCTCGCCTTCGTGCTGGTCTACCTTGTGCCGCTCGCGGTCATCGCGCTCGCCGGCACGCGGCTTTCCTCCGAGCACGACAGCGGCATCCTGCGCATGATCGCGTCGCAGCCCGTCGGGCCGCGTCGCGTGGCGAGCGCGAAGTTCGGGGCCGTGGTGCTGGTCGCCATCACGGCTGTGCTCGGCGGAACGGCGCTGGCGCTCATCGTCTCAGGCGGTCTCGGAGAGCTCGACGGTTGGGCGGGCACGCTGGCCCTCCTCGCGGCGGCCTTGGCCGCCTACGTCGTCTTGTGGGTGTCGGCCTGCGCCCTGGTGGCCAGCCTATGGCGTGGGGGCGTCGGCGCCCTCGCGATTCTCGTACTGGCTTGGGCCTGCGTCACGGTAGCCCTCCCAAGCTCGCTCGGCCTCGTGGTCGATGTCCTCGCACCGACGCCTTCTCGGATCGCGGCCATCGATGCGAGCCGGCAGGCTCAGGTCCGCTTCTACACCGGGGAGGAAGGCGCACGGATCACCGCGGCCTGGCTGACCGGCAAGGTTCCGAAGGCCGTAAGCCGGCCGGAGCTGGCAGAAGCGCCCGAGATCAAGCGCCTCGCCCGCGATGCGTTCTACGACGAAGCGCTGGCGGGCTACCGTGATGCCGCGCAGGACCATTCCCGGGCGGTGGCGGCCTGGAGCCGGCGCCTGGCGATCCTGTCACCCGCGACCGTCCTCGCACGCGCACTGGAGATGGCGGCGGGAACCGACGCAGAGCGCCATTCCGCCTTCCTGGCGTCGGGCGCCGCTTATCGCCGGGACCTGCGTGCGTTCTTCGAGCCTCGCATTCTCGCCCAAGCCCGCGATCCAGTCCCGGTGTGTGAGGGCTGCCCCGCGCGTCTCGACTTCACCGCCTACGACGCCGTGCCGGCTTTCGAGCCCTGCGTCCCGCGCGCAGCGGCCGAACACCAGGCGCTGGTCGCTCTCGGCTGTCTCACGGCAGGTGCCTTGTTCCTGACCGCGCTGGCCTACCGTCGTCTTTCCAGATGGCCTGCATGATGCGCCCGAACCGGAACGAAGCCTCCGAGGATGCCAGCGCGGTGCCGACCCAGCCCCGTGACGTTTCCGCCGCCCGCGTCCGGCGCGGGGATGCCGGACGCGGGGCCTCGTCCGCGCGCGCCCGCCGCTACGCTCTCGATCTCATGCCGGTTATCGACGCGATGCGTGGGGTAGTCGGGCAGACGCCCCAGTGCCTCGCCCTGGAGCTCACGCGGCGAGGGATCTGCAAGCCGCGCGGCGGCGCAGTCTGGACACCAGTCGATGTCGGCCGGCTCTTGCATCGGATCGGAACGGAGCGCGCGCGATGAGACCTGCAACTTTCGAAGGAGCGCACGGTCCGCGGTCCCGCATCGTCTCCATCGACGCCCTACGCGGCCTCGTCATGCTGCTCATGCTCGTCGACCACGTGCGGGAGTTCGTCTACCTGCACGCCCAGGTTCGCGACCCGATGGACCTCAGCCTCACGCCGCCCGACCTCGTCATGACCCGGCTGACCTCGCATCTCTGCGCGCCGGTCTTCATCCTGCTCACCGGCCTCTCCGCCAGCCTCTATGCGCAGAAGCATGGCGACCGGGGGGCGGCTAGTGCCTTCCTGCTCAAGCGCGGCCTCCTGCTGATCCTCATGGAGGTGACGCTGGTCAGCCTCGCCTGGACCCGCAGTCTCGCTCCACCGATCCTCTACCTGCAGGTGATGTGGGCCATCGGCCTCAGCATGGTGGCGCTGGCCGCCCTGCTCTGGATACCGCGCGCTGCCCTCATCGTCTTCGCCGCTACGGTGATGCTCGGCCACAACCTGCTCGACGGACTCGTGCTCCAGCCGGGCGACACAGGCTACGTGCTCTGGTCGATCCTGCACCAGCGGGGCTTCATCGAACTACCCTGGGGCGTGGCGCGCACCTCCTATCCCGTGCTGCCCTGGTTCGGCGTTATCGCGGCGGGCTACGCCATGGGGCCCCTCTTCGCCGGAGCGGTCGGACCGGCCTCTCGTCGCAAATGGCTCATGGCGATGAGCGGCGCGGCACTCCTTGCGTTCCTGATCCTGCGGAGCTTCAACGGCTACGGTGAGCCGGTGCCATGGCAGTCGGGGGCGACGCCCCTCCTCACCGCGCTCTCCTTCGTCAACCTGACCAAATACCCGCCCTCGGCCGACTTCCTGCTGCTGACCCTGGGCCTCGGCATCGGGCTCCTCGCTCTGTTCGAGGCGGTGCCGGCGCGAAGCCTCGGTGTTCTAAGTACCTTCGGGGGCGCGCCGCTGTTCTTCTACCTCGCGCATCTCTGGCTGCTGCGACTGCTCCATGACGGCGCACTGGCGCTCGGCCTCAGCGACCCCTCCGGCCGGATCGAGGCGGGAGCACCGGTGCAGATCTGGCTGGTCGCCGCGGCCCTGGTCCCCCCGCTCTGGCTCGCCTGCCGTTGGATGGTCGGCCTGAAACGTCGGGCGGCGTTGCCGGGCTTAAGCTACTTGTAGGCCCGCCAGGAGATGCCCTCTTCCAGAGGCTCGATAGAAGCCTCGCAATGGCTCCCGTAAATGGACACCGACCGATGCGAGTTCACAGCTGGGCTGGGCAGAAATCGGACATTCTCATCGCGCGAAGAAAGACTACGCGGGGAGGATGAGGCAGCCATCGTTGCCGATAATGAAATCCGGGTTCCATGCGACCTCCCATAGGAAGCCATCCAGATCGCAGAAGTGTCCATGATGGCCGCCCCAAACTGCATCTTGCGCGTGCCGGGTGATCCGTCCACCGAGAGCTTCCGCCTTCGTGAGCACCTTGCCCACCTCGTTGCGGCTGCGTGTGTTGTAGGCGAGCGTGAAGCCCTGAGAGGGGCGATTCTCCAAAGGTACGCCAGCGTCCTTGGCAAGGTCAGCACGTGGATACAGCGATAAGCCCAAGCCGCCGAGTTGGAAGAAGGCGACACCCTGTGCGAATTGCACGCGCCGGGGCCATCCCAACCCCTCGTAGAATGCCGTCGCTCGACCGAGATCAGCGACGCCGAGGGTGATGAGGCTCAGGCGTGGTTCCAAGGCCGATGCTCTCCAGCGGCAGGCAGGATAACTTCATGAGCCTCTGTCAGTGCGAACCGTCAAGGTTCGCAATGGGTCGGACACAGCGGGACTGCATTCTAAGCTTGGCAGCTAAGTGGCACAGCTCCCGAACGTCGAACCGGTGGAGCGCAGATTACATTCGTAGCACCCTTTCTCTCCCTGCCGGCATGGGCCGGTTGGGAGACGAGAAATGGGACATTCAGAGCACGACCCAGCCTTCAAGAGCCGCCGACCGTGGAACGCAGGACGGAAGCTCGGCGCCAAGCGCGCTCTCAAACCTCAGCAGGTTTGGGCCATCCGTTTCTGGCTCGATGGAGAGCGGCGTGTACGTGACCGTGCCATGTTTGACCTCGCCATCGACAGCAAGCTGCGCGGTTGTGACATCGTCAAATTGAAGATCGGTGAGCTTGTCAGCGGCGAGCAGGTGCGGGCGCGAGTCATCGTCGTTCAACGAAAGACTGGACGGCCGGTACAGTTCGAACTGCTTGAACCAGCACGTACCAGCATTCTGACTTGGCTTGGGTGTCGAGGGGGCGGGCTTGATGATTACGCTTTTCCCAGCCGGATCGACCATGAAGCGCACATAAGCACCCGACAGTACGCCCGTCTGGTAGATGAATGGGTGACAGGCATAGGGCTACGGCGCGAGGACTACGGAACACATTCCCTACGTCGAACAAAGGCCGCGTTGATCTACAAGCGAACAGGCAACTTACGCGCTGTGCAAATTCTGCTCGGGCATACCAAAATCGAGAGTACGGTACGCTACCTCGGCGTGGACGTTGAAGACGCGCTCGCTCTGGCGGAAGGGACCGAAATCTGAAGCCCGGCCTCCTCGGCGGCAAAGTTGAGGAGGCCACGCACGCTTCGGGAATGCAGCGCGTTTGATGCAGTCGGTTACCCCGACATAATACCGTTCCGGACATAGGCGTTCTCGAACGAACCCAGCCCTTCCGCCCTGGGTGCATTTGCGACGGTCTGCTTCCGGGTGGTCGTTGGCAGGAGCAGACACTACCGTTGCACCCGTTCATGACCCATTGCAGTCGCACGCCCCGTTTGTCGGTAGGACGGCTCGTATGACGGACCACGTAGATATTCAGGTGCAGCGTGCCGACCATGTCGGCTTCGCGGTAGCCTCCCTAGATGAGGCGCTTTGGTTCTGGGTCGATTGTCTCGGTGCGCAGCTCGTGCGGACGAGCGAGATGGGGGGCGAGTTTCTTTGTCAGGTGACCGGAGCGCACGGGGCGAAGGTGCGCTTGGCGATCGTTTCTCTGGCGGAGCAGACGATCAAACTCTTGGAGTATCAGGGTCCGGACCGACCAAACGTGCCAGCCAAACCGTTCGACCCGGGCTTCGCGCACCTGGCCCTCGTGGTCGACGACATCGATGCGCTCTTGGTCAGGATCGTCGCCTACGGCTGGAAAACACAAGGCACGCCGCAGACGATCACCAGCGGTGAACGGGCCGGAACGCGGGTAATCTACGCGGTTGGCCCTGACGGCGCGACGATCGAGTTCATGCAGCCGCCAGCGGCCTCTCAGGGTCTTTGAGCCTACCAGGCAAGGGTCCGCTTTCCACCGAGGCTGTGTGAGAACGCATTTGCGGCCAGAAGAGATCTGACAGCGCATTGCGCCAGGGGGCCGGGCTTTCAGCCTCGGATGGCTGCGATGAGTGGGCCGACACCGAGGATCGCGATCACCCGCTTCATGTTGTAGGCGAGCACCTGCAGGCTCATCTCGCTGGCCACGTTCTTCAGCCCCCGGGTCAAGAAGTGGGTCGCTCCCATCCAGGCTTTGAGGGTGCCGAACACGTGCTCGACCGTCTGGCGGCGGTCACGCATCGCGTTCGGGTTCTCGTCGAGCCGGCGCTGCACGGCTTCCAACACGTGCTCGTGCTCCCAGCGCGTGACGCGACGCTGCTCGGAAGGCGTGCAAAGGTTCTTGATCGGGCAAGTTGGACAAGCCGATGTCCAGTAGCGTCGCAGGGTCATCCCGTTCTCGATGCCCTCGAAGCGGTAGGTCAGCGTCTGGTCTCCCGGACAGCGGTATGTGTCGTCGCTCGCCTGGTAGACGAAGTCCTGCTTGCCGAAGCGGCCCTCGGCTTTCGCACCGGATGTCATCGGCTTTGGCAGCGTGACCGCGATCCCCGCCCGGTCGCAGGCCCGGATCTCCTCGCCGGAGAAGTAGCCGCGATCCGCGAGGACTTGGATGGCTTCCTCGCCCACGGCGGCCTGAGCTTGCCCCGCGATGTTGGCAAGTTGGGTGCGGTCGTGGCCGACATTGGTCACCTCATGGGCGACGATGAGGTGATGCTTCGTGTCCACCGCTGCCAGGACGTTGTAGCCGACGAGCCCGGTGCCCTTGCCGTTCGTCGCCATGGCCCGCGCATCGGGGTCGGTCAGCGAGATCTGTCGGTCCGGCGCGGCCTCGACGAGCGTCTCCATCGCCTGCAGCGCGCGCAGCCGGTCCCGGAGTGCGGAGAGCCGCTCCTTCAGGCGCGGGGTCCGAAGCTCTGTCACCTCGGCCTCCTGACGGTCGGCGGTATCGAGGGCCGCGAGGTAGCGCACGATGCTCGTCTCGACCTGCTCGATGCGCCTGCGGACCGCGGCCGGGGTGAAGTTCCGGTCGCGCGTGTTCACGGCCTTGAACCGGCTGCCGTCAACGGCCACGACGCCTCCGGCCAGGAGACCGACCTGTCGGCAGAGCATCACGAAGTGCCGGCAGGTCGCGCGAAGCGCATCCCCGTTCTCGCGTCGGAAGTCCGCGATCGTCTTGAAGTCGGGTGCGAGGCGGCCGATCAGCCACATCAGTTCGACGTTGCGGCCGGCCTCCCGTTCCAAGCGTCGGCTGGAGGGGATCTGGTTCAAGTAGCCGTACAGGTAGAGCTTCAACAGCGTCGCGGGATGATAGCCCGGTCGACCGGTGGCGGCGGGCGTCACGCCGGCAAAGCCGATGGCCGTCAGATCGAGTTCGTTGACGAACACATCGACGACGCGGGTCGGGTTATCCTGGGCGACGTAATCGTCCAGACAGGCAGGAAGCAACGTGACCTGATCACGGTCTGCTGCTTCGACAAAGCGTGCCATCTTTCATCTCCCGCCTTGGGAGAAAGACTATCATAATGAGTATGAACCTCGAACAGGAAGATCGGCCATGCACACTGTTCGCATATACGACATGACCGACAGCATGCTTGATTTTGATCTGCGTCATATCCTGGCAGCACTCGGAGCGCAGGCCATCGAATGCTCATGGATGGTGAGCGGTGTCGCCGCATACGATGCAGCTTTCGATGCGACGGGCGGACAGGCCGGACGTCTCGAAGAGCTTGCGACCTCCGGCAGGCGGATCAAGGGAGATCGGCTGCGAGACCTCGCGAACGGAACCCAGCAGGTCATCTGGGGCGAGTTTCAGGCTTACGCGAATGCGAGCGCTACGGTGCCCGTGTTGATCGTGCGCGCCATCGACAGCAGCTTCTACGAGGTCGCCACCAACGACTCGTATGTCCTGCAAAAGCTCAGGGCAACCTTCCGTGATGTCAGGTCAGCCTGATCACCAAGCGCTCTTTTCACACAGCCTCCACCCCAAGCCGAAGTTGCGGACGGCCGACGAATGGCTGCTTTCGGGAAGCGCTGATGCCGATCCCTACGATTATGTTGGGTCAATTTCAGCCCGTTTGCTTTCGGAAGACTGTAAAAGGGCGTCGGCATGTCGTGTCCCATGAAATCGTCTGCGTCGCGAGGGATCGAACGCAGCAGGAATCGGGGTACTGCCGAGGCATAAAGTTAGACGGAGCACAGAGAGCGGCGCTCTCGACACGAGCCGGGAGCGCCGGTCCGCAAGGGACTAAGCCGGCATCCGGCCCTCCGGCGTGTAGCGGTCGACGGCCTGCGGAAGTTCCTTGGACAGCCGGGAGAGAAGCTCCTCGCGGGACAGCCCGGTGCGCTGCGTCAGGGTCGCCAGGACGTCGGGACCGATGGCCCGCTCCAGGTGTTGTGGGGCAATGTCCTGGTTCGGACCCTGGGCGACCCAGGATTGCGCGGCGGATCCTTGTCCGGCCTGCTGGAAGCGATCTAGCATCTCACCGAGACCGCTGTTGAGGAAACTGCCGGGAGCCGTGTTCTGCTGGCCGCCGAGCAAGCCGCCCAGGAGTCCGCCCAACCCGCTGCTCGTGCTGCCGGACCCAGCTCCTGTCGCCGACGGCGCCGGTGAGGCCTGCCCGGCCCCACCCAGCATTTCGGCAAGCTTGTCGCGGTTCTGATACCCGGCCAGGGCGAGGAGGCCGAGCAGCGCCGTCATTGAGGGGTAGCTATCGCTCATGGTTCATCTCCGGCTCGCGGCTGGGTCAGTCCCATCCGCCGATGGGTTGGCGGCAGGCAAACGCACCGGGGAGCCGAAGCGATGCAGCCACCAGCTCGATGGAACCGGCGGGGCCGTCGGGGGTCAATGAGTCGGTGGAGGGGAACCGTCGTGAAGCTGCCGATCTTCGTTTGCCTGGCTTGCCTCGCCGCCAATGTTGCCACGGCACAAGCGCCCGGCGCCGTGCTTTCCAGCGAGGGGAACTGGGATCTCAGGAAGCTGGACGCCGGCCATGATGGCGGCACGTGCGTCCTGACGCCGAAGACCCCGTCCCGCGTCCAGGTCACCCGAGGGCGGATCACCGTGACCGGACTGCCGCGGAACTCGATCTTCAACTACCAATATCGCATCGACGACGGACCGGCCTCGACGCCGATCTTTCCCTCGGAGGGTATGCAGACGGAGGGCGCGATCCGCATCGAGGGCGACGCCGCCCGAGACATCGTCAAAGGACGTCGCCTCAGAATTCGGATCCTCGACCGGTGGCATGAGGCCATCTCGGAAGACATCGATCTCTCCGGCCTGGGCACGTTGTACGAACGCCTCGACGAGACCTGTCGGTAATCAGGGTCAAACCCCATCGGCCTGACCGTTCGAGGTGCTACCTGCGCCTCATTCTGACCCTTGGAGAGTCCGCTTCCAGTCCGTTGAGGCAGTAACCAACGTCTGACCTGGGTGGCTTTTTGCCGGTCCGCTCTTGGATGAGATAGCATGTGAAGCGGACGTTTGTGCGAGGGGTGGCATCCTGAACGCAGTCGCGGACTATCTCAACGGGTGTAGTCGGTCCCATCATGTGAGAGGAGGAGGTTCCGTGTCATGGCGCTACGTGCGGTCAAGTATTAGTCAAGATATCGAGCTGGCTGTGTGCTGTGATGGCTACAATAAATCTCTCGTCCAGCATTTCCATCAAGAAGCGCAGATCAGCTTCGTTCTAACCGGTTGGCGTCAGTTCCTGGTCGGCGGCCGCTACATCGATGTACCGGCTGGAAGCTCCTGCATCATACCTGCTGGTGTCCCACACCAGGGGATTAATTGTGCTCCAGACACGGTATCCCTCAATCTCTACGTTCACTCTGACCACTCCATAGCCCTGATGAGCATGACGAGGCCGCTGGCGGAACTCTTCCCAGATATGCCTTCCTCTAACGGGGCTGCGTCAATCGCTTGCGTCGCAGCCCAGGCTGGCTTGAGCCGAGAGGGTTTCACGCGCCGCTTCTCGCGCCACCACGGCATGCCACCTCATGCTTACAGACGCATGCTCCGCCTCAATAATGCCCGTCAGATGCTACGGACGGGTACGCCCCCCGCACAGGTGGCTGCGGCGACAGATTTTGCTGACCAAAGCCATTTCGGCCGCTCGTTCAGGCATGCCTTTGGGACCACCCCCTCCCGCTACCAGCTTGCCTGAGAGCGGTCACAAACGTTCCAGACATCTCGTCTCGCAGCCATCACAACCGGTGCTGGAGGTGCGTGATGGATTGGATGACGGCACTGTTTCTGATGGGGGCAGGAGCGGTCGGCGGCGTGATCAACGCGGTAGCGGGCGGCGCGACGCTGATCACGTTTCCAGCTATGCTCCAAGTCGGCCTGCCTCCCGTGATCGCCAATGCTTCGAATGCCGTGGCCATCATGCCGGGTCATCTTATCGCTGTCCTCGCGGACCCTGGTCGATGGCCGCCCTTTGACCGCCGCCTCGGGTGGCTGACTGCCGCATCCCTCCTCGGAGGCGCGTCAGGTGCACTTCTCCTGCTCTGGCTTCCCGAAGCCTTGTTCACCGGCCCTGTGCCGGTGCTCATCGCGTTCGCCACGATCTTGTTTGCGTTCGCACCAACGATACAGGCCCACCAGGCGAAACGTGGCCCGAGACCCGTCGATACAATGACTGGTCCTGCGGTGATCGGAGTGGCTTCCATCTACGGCGGCTTCTTCGGTGCGGGGCTCGGTGTCATCCTGACTGCACTTTTGTCGATCAGTGTCAGCCGGGATATTCGCACGGTTAAGGTGCTCAAAAACCTACTTGCGACTGTTGTTAGCGTCGCATCCACGACGATATTTATTACTCAAGGCGCAATAAGTTGGCCGGAAACTTTTATTATGTTGCTAGGAGCGCTTATAGGCGGCTTTATGGGAGGTTATCTCATAAGGATTTTGCCAGCCGAATGGGTGCGGCGGGCGGTGATTGTTGCTGGATGCTTGATGTCCATAACATATGGAATTAAATATTGGGCGTAAGATACACAATCTCACATGCCCATTCCGTAAGCCTTTACGGGGAAGGTCCGTTTCTGAGGACGATAGAAACGACCTTCAACTACCAAGTTGGGTCGAGACCAGTCTGGCCGCTTTCAGCCTCGCCTACCAAAATTCGGACATCGCTTCCTGGTCGAGAGGTAGGCCTATCTGCCGGGAGAGCCGTCCATCAGCGTGCCCCTGACGCCGGAGATGTCGCAACCAACCATTGACCAGCGGCCGCCAGCATCGTCTCCACACCGATGCGCAGGGTCGGGTTCAGAACCGGGGCGTATTCAGGCGAGTGGTTCGCGGGCAGCGCGTTCAGGGTCCCCGCCTGCTCCGCCTCGGCGTAGCGCTTCGGGTCGGTCCCGCCGACGAACCAGAACACCGACGGTACGTCCCAGGCGCGGGCGAAGACGGTGAAGTCCTCGCTGGCGTTCGCGCTGCTGGCGGGCTGCACCCGGGCCGCCCCTAGTCGCTGCTTCAGGCCCTCGGCCACCTTGGCCGTCGCGTCCTCGTCGTTCACCGTCAGGGGGAACTGCCCTAGCATGGTGAGGAGGGGCGGCTTCGGGGCGCCGGAGATGGAGGCCTCGCCGTCGACGACCCGCTTGATCGACGCGAGCACCTTGTCCCGCACCGCATCGTCGTAGGTCCGGACGTTCAGCTGAAGCTGCGCCTCGTCCGGGATGATGTTGGCGCTCGACCCAGCCTGTATTGACCCGACCGTGACCACGGCGCTGTCGCTCATCGAGACTTCGCGCGAGACGATGGTCTGGAGCCGCATCACCGTGGCGGCGGCCATCACCACCGGATCGATGGTCGTTTCCGGGCCGGAGCCGTGCCCGCCGCGTCCGTAGAGCGTCACCTTAAGACTGTCGCTCCGCGAGAGCACGGGGCCACTGGCGAGCCGCACCTGCCCTGCAGGGAAGGGCAGCACGTGCTGCCCTAGAGTGACGACCGGCTTCGGGAAGCGCTTCACCATGCCGTCGTCGACCATGGCCTTGGCCCCCTCGCCGATCTCCTCGCCAGGTTGGAACACGGCCATCACGGTCCCGTGCCACTTGTCCTTGTTGGCGGCCAGGATCTGGGTCGCGCCCATCAGCCAGGTCACGTGCAGGTCGTGCCCGCAGGAATGCGCGATGGCCGTCTCGCGGCCGGATGCCGGATCGGTCCCCCTCTTCGTGCTGGCATAGGGAAGGCCGGTGTTTTCCTTCATCGGCAGGCCGTCCATGTCGGCGCGCAGCAGCACGGTCGGACCGTCGCCGTTGCGGAGGAGACCGACCACGCCCGTGCCGCCGACGCCCTCGGTGACGTCGAAGCCCTGATCCTTGAGCCATTTCGCGGCGATGCCGGCCGTGCGCTTCTCCTGCATCGAGAGCTCGGGGTTGGCGTGGAGATCCTCGTAGATGCCCTTCAGCTTCGTGAGCTGCTCCTCCGTCGGGCCGGGCAACGCCTTCGGGTTTGCCTGCGCGTACGCGGCCTCGGAAAGGGTCGAGAGGGAAACGAGCGCCGCCAGAGCCAGCCCGCAGGGATGATTTCGGAGTACCATCTTGGTTCTTCCTTCAGTGTCCGACGTCAGCACCTGTGAGACAGATTGAGGGTCTTCACGAACGGAGGATGGCTGGTTCATCGTAGCCCCTGAGGAGCGAAGATGAAGCAGACATCCGGANTGTCCGACGTCAGCACCTGTGAGACAGATTGAGGGTCTTCACGAACGGAGGATGGCTGGTTCATCGTAGCCCCTGAGGAGCGAAGATGAAGCAGACATCCGGACCGGCCAAGAAACCGGCAGAAGCGGTGATCAAGGACATCCGTCGGGCCACACGTCGGCAGTTCTCGTCCGAGGAGAAGATCCGCGTGGTGCTGGAAGGCTTGCGTGGCGAGGACAGCATCGCCGAGTTGTGCCGACGCGAGGGGATCGCCGCCTCGATGTACTACGGCTGGTCCAAGGAGTTCCTGGAGGCTGGCAAGAAGCGCCTGTCGGGGGACACGGCTCGTGCTGCCACTACGGATGAGGTGCGGGATCTGCGCCGCGAGGCAGGGGCGCTGAAGGAGGTCGTAGCTGATCTCGTCCTGGAGAATCGTCTGCTCAAAAAAAGCATGAGCGGGGCTGGGGGCGACGAGGCATGAGGTACCCGGCCTCTGAGAAGCTGGAGATCATCCGGCTGGTTGAGCAATCCCACCTGCCGGTGCGTGCCACCCTGGACAAGCTCGGCATCACGCGCTCGACGTTTTACCGCTGGTACGACGCCTACCAGCGCGGCGGCCTCGAGGCGCTGAAGGACCATCCTTCGCAGCCGAGCCGGGTCTGGAACCGTCTACCTGCGGAGATCCGCGAGCAGATCGTTGCCCTGGCTCTGGAGCAGCCTGAACTCAGTCCGCGTGAGCTGGCGGTGCGCTTCACCGACGAGCGCCGTTACTTCGTCTCGGAAGCGACCGTCTACCGGCTCCTCAAGGCTCAGGACCTGATCACCAGCCCGGCCTATATCGTCATCAAGGGAGTTCCGCGACAAGACCACCGCGCCCAACCAGCTTTGGCAGACGGACTTCACCTACCTGAAGGTCGTTGGCTGGGGCTGGTACTACCTGTCGACGGTGCTCGACGACTTCTCACGCTACATCGTGGCGTGGAAACTGTGCGCGACGATGCAGGCCAGCGACGTCACCGCCACGCTCGACCTGGCGCTGGGTGCGGCTGGGCTCGATCAGGCGCGGGTGATGCAGCGGCCACGCCTGCTCTCCGACAACGGGCCGAGCTACGTCGCCAGCGACCTGGCCGACTGGCTCGCCAGCCGAGGCATGACCCACATCCGCGGTGCGCCATGCCATCCTCAAACGCAAGGCAAGATCGAGCGTTGGCATCAGACGCTCAAGAACCGCATCCTGCTGGAACACGCCTACTTGCCCGGCGAGCTGGAGACGCAGATTGCCGACTTCGTCGAACACTACAACCATGCCCGAGCTCATGAGAGCCTGAGCAACCTCACACCCGCCGACGTCTACTTCGGACGCGGCGAAGGGATCCTGGCCGAGCGGGAACGCATCAAGCGCCAGACCCTGATGGATCGCCGCTTGCGCCATCACGCGCAGGCTGCCTAACCTCTCACCCCAGATGGACCAGAGCCTCCGCTCCTGAACACCGCTGAATGTCCCAAATCATCTGACGACGGACA